>JACOYC010000017.1 GCA_016182015.1 Nanobdellati archaeon
CGGCTTGAAATGGCTTACATTGTGCCTGCTGGCATTATGGAAAAGCTTGGCGACGCACACGATAATATAGTCCTTACGATTATAAACATAGACGCAAAAATTGCAAATAAATTTGGCCCTGACATCGTACGGGAAAAAATTAATGCTATAATTCGTAGAAATGAAATATCTAACGAAACAAAATTAGAATTAGAAAAAATTAGTAGACACCGATACCCATTTTCGGCAGTTGGATTAGTGGGTTATTTCAAACAGGTGCTGGGAGGAAAATTATGAAATTTATCGGGCGCGGTCAAATTCCAAAGTCCAGCCATTATTTAACTTATATTTGCGCCAGTGGAGGCGAAGATGAATCTGATTTTGTTGTAGGCAATGTTGTACAAATGTTAGAACTTTGCGCGATTGCTGGCAGGGTAAGTGAGCAGGTAGCTACAACTGTTATTGGCCTATCTGAAGGCCAGCGGGAAAAAAACAATCATCCTGAGCTGAGGTCACTTGAAGAAGCACTTGCCGAAAGAAAAGGGCTGTTCGGTTTTGTTGCCAAGGCTGTTGGAGAAAAAACCTCGCTAGATTTAAATCGCACTGTAAATCTTCTAAAGAGCGGTGCTGCAGGCCTGCGGCTTGCTGCAGAAATGTATGATGATTTAATCGCTGTGTTTGAAACTGCGCCAGAGGGCGAAGTTGCTTTAAGAGATAATTGCATTGATAATTTAGTATGTATGGGTTCGGTTTATTCCGAATCTGCGGCTCTGCTCAATGGCATGATTGAGCAATACGGACTGACAACCAACATTGTAAACATAAAACTAAAATTCGCAAATGATGTTGGGCCCAAGTTGCTGCGGACAAAAGTTAATTATGTTTTACGAACTGGAGAGCTGTCAGAAAAAACAAAAATGGAATTAAAAAGAATAATTAATCAGGGTTATAATTAAGCTAGTTTATTCAACCCTGCTAAAACGCCTTTGTATTGTCTTAATGTGCGGCGCGCATACCGTATGTATTGATATATCTGTACGTGCTCCGCTTCTGCAGTCTGTCTTGTCAACTGCAACTTTGCAGTAACTTTATACAGCCATTCCAACTGTGCATCTATTTTTGCGATTTTTTTATCTGTATCTGCAAATAATACATGCAACTGTTCTACTAACTGCATCTTTTCGGCTACGATTTTCGGCGCGTATGCATTAAGGCCATTGTATTGTTTCTCGAGCTTAATCAGCCTTTGGATTTTTTTAATATCTGACTCTAAATAAGTTATCTGAAGCTGTATGTTATGAATTGTAATTGCGGCATTTTCCGCGCCGACTAATATGCGCTTATCACTTTCCAGCTCTGCCTTAATTTCCGGGCTGACACGATTTATCGCACTATGAAGTGACTTGTCTATTGCCAGCAAATAGCTCTCCTCTAAAAACGCTGCGCGAAGGTGCTGTGCTGACACGCGCGTCCGAAGTTTTGTATTAGCGCCTGCGGCCCGCAACTGATTTCTTATCGCACCGCCCTTTGACCATACCGCAGTTTTTAACGTCTTTAAACTATTTCTCCAATCCATTTTTTTACCTCACAGTCTGTCGCGAGACTATAATACTAACTTTATTATACCCCGCTAGTTATAAAGTTATCGCATCCACCGCACTGGAATGCCCGCACTTATTTAATATTTTGTCTAAAGTTTTCCTGCACCTCTTAATATTGATTCCGCCATGTTCTCTTCTTTCAAAATTGTATCACATAGTATTATGGCACCATCTATATTTCGCATAGTTGAATTACCCACTATCTTAAAAAAAACTGACGACGAGTTGCGATTTTTAACAAATACATTAAACAAGATTGTGCGGGCGTCTTTTATGTACTTTTTTAATCCTTCTACGTGTTTTTTTGTTCCTCTAGCTGTTCCAACAGCGATAATATCTTTTACTGCCTTTTCTGCTTGAACTAAGCTCCTTGCAATGTTTGTGAAGTTTGCTAAATAATTTTGTATGTTTATGCTTCCAGGCTTAGTTTTTTTAGCTTTGATAAGCTTACGTTGTACCTCTTTTACCACAGCATATATTTGGCCCAGTTGTCTTGCAGTTATGTACTCTGTCTCTCTAACCGCACCGGCTGCCCGCCACCATTTTGCGTAAATTGTGCGGAAACTTATTTCTGCCCGCGCCAAATCAATATAATATTTTTTAACAAGTGCCCTTTCTTTTGATGTATCCAAACCTGCTTTTGCTTTTTTAAGCGCGACTTCTGCGATTTGCAAAATTCTTTTTGCTATTGCCTTTCTTAGCATGTTAACTTGTGCCGCGCTTGGTTCTGCCATTTAGGTTCTACCCACTATGTCGCCCATCTCTGCTATCAGCCGCTCCCACTCCTCAGTTTCCGCCGCCCTTCTTGCTACGGGGTCTGGTGTCGCTGCTGCTTCGTCGAGACCGCGAAGCGTTCCGCCTGCGCCCGCCACATCCCTTGCAACATCAGCTTCTCTTGCACCGCCACCTCCGCCAAACAAACTTGCTCCCTCTGACCTGCCAGTCATGCCAATCATCACGCCGCCGATTACAAGCCCAAATACTCCCATCAGCGCCAGCGTGGCTCCCCATTCAGGCTGTTTAAAATAATAAAGCGCGATGCCCGCTATAAACATAACTAAACCGCCAACCAAAATATAATGTGCGCCGGACATTTCGCCGGTGCGCATTGCCAATAAAACATTTGCGGCGATAAGCGCAAGGACAATCGCTGTCAGGAACAGGCCCATCGGCGCGATAAAACCAGTAAATGGAATCTTTTGGAACCAGACATAAATCGCAGTCCCTAATCCCATGAAAACCGCGATCAATGCAAGCGCGGCCTTTGCCGGCCCTTCCGCGTCCTTGAACTGCGGCACCAAGTACAGGCCGAGAAGTATTACGCCAAAAACAATTCCAAACGCAGTTATGAAATCAAGAGTCGGGCACTGCAGTGCATCCTTATTTGGACAGAGATAAGTAAATGCTGTGCCAAGCGCGTCCTGCACCGCCGCGGTAGGCTTGGCCGCAAGGGCTGGCGCGAACAGAGTCAGCGAAGCAGCTAACGCTACAACAGAACGTTTAATGCCTGTTAACACCATGGCCATCTGATTAATTTATTCTGCTATTATTTAAAACTATTCCTCTAGAATATATTAAACATGCGAGCAAAAGCTTTTTATAACTACTATGCAGTTGCATCGCATGATCGGACTGGGCAGGCTGGCCTGGAGCATGGAAAATCTGGTAGACTATGTTCCAAGCAGAAAGGACAGGCAGGTAGAACAAAATACAGCACAACCTGCTGCAGGGCCAACAGAATACCAAGCAAACATAAAATTCGAGTTCCCTCTTTATGAGTATTACAGAACCACGCCTTCGGGTTTGATGAAAAGCATTAGGCGCGGATTTTCGCCGGTAAGCTGGCGCGCCGCTTCTGCCGGCGGCCTGGCCGGCCTGGTTGCCGGAGCAAAGCTTGGCGGTCCAGTAGGCGGGCTTGCCGGCCTGATCGCGGGAACCTACCTTAGCTCGCAGATTAAAATGAAAGCTGATTATCTTGGCAGAATGAGATTTGAAATTGAAAGCCCCGAGCCAAGGGAAAAACTAAAATACTATGTAAACATGGCGCGCCAAAACAAACTCTTTCTGCCATGGCTGGCTTACGCTGCTAAATATGTAGCAAGTGTTATCGCGCCAAAAATTTTATACTCATTAAAATTAGCTGCAAGCAAGATTCCAAGGCTTGGTGTTGCGGCGCCGGCATCGCCAGCTATAGCCAGCCCAACAATGCCAACTTTAGTAAAACCAGCTGAGCCCGAGGCATACAAAAGAACAATTTCGATGGCTTACAACAGGAGCGAAGATACAATCATTGTCAGATACAGAGCCAGAAATGCCACTAGAACTATTTTAGAGTGGGATACATATTCAATAGCTGCAGCCGCAGACAACAGAAGAAGGCTTGACCACTTTGTGGACTGGCTGGCAGATGTACCGCGCAAAGTAAAAGCTGCGTTTGCAAGGCCTGCTGCGGCGTAGGCCAGTATACTGCTAGTATACTGGCAGTATACTGGCAAGAATATTATCTAAATAGTTTGCGCATGTTGCGCAGGCCGTCTTCTATTGCCTTAAAATGCCCTTCAAAACGCTTAAGCATATCGTGTGCGTCCTTATGTGCGTTGTTTTCATATTCCCCAGCCTGACTGATTCTCACGGCCTGAGCCCTTAGCGCGTTTGTTGTCACGCCCTTTTCGCCAGCCATCTTTCGGTACGCTTCCCGCAGTTCATCATTTTCCTTTTTTCTCGCCCTTACGCGCTCACCTAAACTAACAACATGCGTAAGACTGCTGCGCAAAAGGTTGGCAGAAGTCGCGATTTTATCTATCTCGCCGGCCAGCTTGAGCTGCCTTGAAATTATTTTATTAAATATTTCTTCTGTGGCCATGATTATGTTCTATTAGTGGGATTTAAAAATGTAACGCGGCATATTCTTCTTCCTTGTGATTTAATCTAGCCGGCACAATTAAACAATACGGTGACTCGCCGAAATTTATTTTAGCAATCTCTGCCGCAGTGCCGGATTTTATTAAACTAGTTGTTGTGCCTAACCGCGCGCAGGCAATTACAAAAGTATTTTCGGTAAAAACATTTTCATTTCTTTTTACGTTAATTTCCGTTAAAACTTTAATTGCATCTTTGATTTGTAAAAACCTATTTTCATCTGGCCGAAGGTCTAATAAAAATAAAGTGTGCGCTCCAATCGATAAATTTTCTTTCAAAATATCAAAAAAGCTTTCTGGCTGGAAATTTTTTTCAAGAATTGGAATCGAAGCGACTTTTCCAAAGCGATACAAGCTCAGTCCTGTCTCTGCAATTGCAGTAAACACCGAAGGCGCATGAATAACAGTTGTTTCTATTTTTTTCTTTTTCGCTTCTGCAAGAATTTCGAAGTGCGTTGTAGCTGATAAAGGATCGCCGTGGATTAAAACTGCTGTATCTTTTATGTGCGCAAATTTTAGATATGGCATTTCTTCCTCAGTCTTTTTTCTGTCAAGAACTTTTATTTTCTTGCCTATTAGCTTTTCCAATTGCAGAATTGTATAGTTTGAAAGAGATGTATAACTCTCAATATAAGCATCATCACACTTGTGCAGGGCCTCAAGGGCTTTCAAACTAAGGTCCTTCCAGTCCAGTCCAAGTCCTATTAAGTATAGCATATGCAAAAGCCAGATATAAGGTTTTTAAATATGAGCTATGTTAATGAAACATGGTCTTCCCTGCTGAGATTTTTGGAGGTAGTGCGGTATGGGCTCTTGGCGGCTTTGGAATTTTTGGCGCAGTTATCGCGCTGACATGGGCGCTGACTAGAAGTATGCACGGGCTGGCCGGCGCGGTTGGCAGCGAGGCAAGGGCTGAAAGCAGGGAGGAGAGGCTGGAGCGGCTGGGCCTGAGAACAGAAGAAGAGGAAATTGAAGAGGCGCGCGAGGCTGAATTGGAAGAGGGCAGCGCGGCAAGGGCTGCGCAGGCAGAATCGATCGCTGAAGCGCAGGCAAGCAGGGCAGAAGCTGCTGGCGCTGCTGGGCCTGCAATAGCTGCAGAAAAAAGAGCTGGTGCAGCCGGAAAAGCAGAAGCGCGGGTTTCAAACAAAGTTGTCGGCGCGCTGGCCGCGATAAAAAAGCAAAAGCGTTCCGAACTGAAAAACGCCCAG
>JACOYC010000014.1 GCA_016182015.1 Nanobdellati archaeon
AACGTAATCTCTGGCAAGCCAGACATGATGCACAAGGTAGTTCAGGCAATAATAATCCGGCAAAAAAAAGAATTCACGCGCCCGGACGGCACAAAAGTCCATTTTGAGGACAATGCTGCAGCTGTACTGAAAGACCCAATTCTGGGCATGCCAAAAGGGACAATGATCAAAGGCCCGATGGCAAAAGAGGTAGCAATAAGATGGAGCGCAGTCGCTAAGATTGCGAGTATGATATTATGAAAGTTCAAATTTGCGCCATCGCAGATGGCGCTCGGGAGGGTCAGGACGAGCGTCAGATAGTTGTATTCGGCAAAGCCGAATACGACCAAAGCGTCAACCGATTTTGCGGTTGGGGCAGAGCCCTCCGCGGTTCAGTGATACTATGAAACAAGATTGGAGTAAAAACTGGTTAAGTTCAAAGAAGCCAAGCAAGCAGCGCAAATACAGATACAATGCCCCGCTGCATATTCGGCATAAAATGCTGGCAGCTCATCTTAACAAGGAGCTCCGGGCCCAGCACAAGAGGCGCAGCTTCCCGGTCAGAAAAGGGGATAAGGTCAAAATCATGCGCGGCGATTACAAAGGGACAATTGGTGAGGTCCAGCTGGTTGATATGAAAAACTTAAAAATCCACGTCAAGGGCGCCGAGGAAAAGACAAAGGCCGGACCGGTGCGGTTTTACCCAATCGAGCCGTCCAATGTATTGCTCATATCAGTAGATTTGGCCGATAAAAAGCGTGCAGAAGCGCTGGGAAAAAACAAATTGATTATGGCACAGAGCTCTGCTCTGCGGACTTTGCCGCGCAAAGAAGTTCAGCCGCGCCGCGCTACGGAGAGTATAAAGAATGTCTAAAACACACCACATAAGCAGGGTTGCAGCACCGCAGACTTGGCCGATCAGCCGAAAGGCTGCCAAGTGGGTTGCTAAGTCCAGCCCCGGCACTCACCAGCTTGGCATGGCAATGCCGATCGCGGTATGGCTCCGTGAAATTTTGAAGGCGGCAGAAACTGCCCGCGAAGTTAAACAAATACTCAATGCGGGCGAAATAAGCGTAAATGGCGTTGTTGTAAAAAACCAAAACTTTCCGGCCGGCCTGTTTGATATAATAACTATCGAAAAGCTTGGAAAAAATTACCGCTGCCTCGTTGATATAAATGGCAAGCTTAGGCTTACAGAAATTTCCGGAGAAGAATCCAAAATAATTCCGCTCAAAATAACAAACAAAACAGCAATTAAGGGCGGCAAGATACAGATTGCATTTAATAATGGATGGACGGCACTCGGCGAGAATAAGTTCAAAGTTGGCGACTCAGTAATATTTGATTTTAAAAATAAAAAAGTAAATTCGCACATAAAACTTGCGCGCGGCGCAATAGCATATATATTTTCCGGCGAGCATGCAAACACAGTTGCAGAAATTCAGGGCTTTAAGTCGGAAGGTGTGCTGCGGAAAAAGAAAATAGCAGTTCTGTCGCGGGGAAAAGAAACATTTGACACGCCGCTTGGCAAAATTTATCTGGTAGGAGAATCAAAATCAGAAATCAAATTAGAATAAAATGCAAATAACACAAACAAAATCGGTTTCCGAGAATGTCATGAGAAAAATAAAGCTAGAAAAAATTACAATTAATATTGGCGCCGGCACGGAAGCTGAAAATGTTGAAAAGGCGGTTCTCCTGCTGCAAAAAATCTCTGGCCTAAAAGCTGTCAAGACAACCGCCACAAAAAGAATACCAACATGGAAAGTCAGGCTGGGCCTGCCAGTCGGCGCTAAGGTTACAGTCCGCGGCAGAAAGGCAGCAGAACTGCTCAAGGGCCTGCTGTACGCAGTTGACAATGAAATTGCTGAAAAAGCATTCACACAAAATGGATTTTCATTTGGCCTAAAAGAGTACATAGACATTCCCGGGATAAAATACGACGCCAAGATTGGAATAATCGGCCTGGAAGTTGCCGTGTCGCTTATGCGTCCAGGCTATCGTGTTGCAAGGCGCAAACTCATGCAAAGCAAAATCGCAAGGTCGCATTTGATAACTGCAGAAGAAAGTTTGAAATGGGCCCAAGAGAGCTTCGGCGTCAAACTGAAGGAGGAAGACTAGAATGGCTAAGAGATCAGCAATCGAAAAGCTGTTTGTAAGCAAGACTCGCTTAGCGAGATTTATGAGGCATAACATGCCCAAGCAGCGCAAGTATGGCCAGAGGCTGGCCATTTGTCAGCGGTGCGGCGGAACGCGCAGGCACATAAACAAATATAATCTTAACATCTGCGGCAGATGTTTCCGAGAAGTTGCCAAAGAACTTGGCTTTAGGAAGTTAAGATGAGAAGCAACACAAAATTAGTAAGCGCCATCGCAGATGGCGCCGGGGGGATCAGGAAGTGGCCTGAAACTGAGGGGGGCGGAGCCCCCTGCGGTTCGGCTGTGGAAAGATGTTTCCGAGAAGTTGCCAAAGAACTTGGCTTTAGGAAGTTAAGATGAAAACTGTAAATAAATCTCTGGGTTCGTTGGATTGCGCTTGCGCAATCCGATTAGGAGGGGTCAGGAGGACCTTGAAACTGGGGGAACCTAGGTTCCCGCGGTTCAGCTGATATGGAACACGACACACTCGCAAGGGCATTGTCAGCGATTAACAACGCAGCAGGCAGGGGAAAGACAGAGGCAGAAATACGGCCAGCCTCAAAAGTAATAATAGCTATCCTCGAAATACTCAAGCGGGAAGGCTACATCGAGTCGTACGCACGCGAAGATACTGGTGCAGGCGGAAAGCTTAAGGTAAAAATCACAGGGCAGATAAACAAAATAAACGCCGTCAAGCCGCGCTATCACGTCAATAAAAATGAATTCGAAAAGTTTGAGCAGTCCTACTTGCCAGCGAAAGATTTTGGCAGGATTATAGTTTCAACATCCAAGGGTTATATGACACACATAGAAGCTAAACAAAAAAGTTTGGGGGGCGCTTTGTTAGCGTATGTTTACTAAAATGGTGCAGGAAGGCCAGCAGCCAAAGTCAGCGAAAATTGCAATTCCGGCAGCTGTTAAGGTAAAAATCGAAGGAGATAAAATTATTGTTGAAGGGCAGAAAGGAAAAGTTGAGCGCACGTATCCGGTAAAAAACATTGAAATCAAAGTTTCTGGCAGCAGCATAGAAATAAATGTGCGCGGAAAAACGGCGCATCACCGTGCGCTGGAAGGGACATTCAGGGCGCACATTAAAAACATGCTGCGCGGAGTGGTTGAACCATTTATCTACAGGCTGAAAGTTGCGTACGTGCACTTCCCGATGTCAGCAAAGATTCAGGGCAGCGAACTTATAGTTACAAACTTCCTTGGCGCAAAGCAAAATCAGATAGTCAAAATACCAAACAATGTTGCGGTAAAAGTGGAAAACGAAATCATAACTGTTTCTTCGCCAGACATAGAACTTGCCGGCAAGACAGTAACTCTAATTGAGCAGAGCACAAGAGTTTCAAAGCGCGACAGGCGCGTGTTTTTAGACGGAATATATCTAATAGAAAAATATGGGAAGCCCATAACTGCATAAAATGGTTGAAACACAAAATATCTTGGCATTGAAGAAGCATCTCAACAAAAAGAGGCCCCAGTTCATAAGGCAGGAATACAGAATCAGGAGAAAACTCAGGCACGAGATAAAATGGAGGCTGCCGCGCGGAAAACACTCAAAGATGCGCGAAGGGCGTGTCGGCAAGGTAAAGCGTGTGCAGGTCGGCTACAGAAGCCCTGCGTTAATGCGCGGATTTACGCTTACCGGCATGAAGCCGATGCTCGTCCATAATCTGGAAGAGCTGCAAAAGCTGGACGCAAAAACAAACATAGCAATATTTTCCTCAACAGTCGGCCTGCAGGCAAAGGCAGAAATGTTCCTCAAGGCGCAGCAAATGGGCATTAAAACAAACGTGCGTCATGATAAGCTTGATGCAAGGCTCGCAGAGCTGAAAAAAAAGGCGCAGGCCAAGCCAGAGCCGAAGGCAGAAGTTAAGCAGGCTAATGTGCCGGCCGCGCAGGTGCCTGCCGGCAAAAATGAGAGTTTACTTGAAAAGGTTGGCGGACCGGTTAAAACGGAAGCTGCACAGCCGAAACCAAAAAGCAAGAAGGTGGGCAAATGAATTTGAAATTGCAAAAAAGGCTTGCAGCTAAGGTTGCGAATGTCGGTCTAAATCGGGTATCAATACAGCCTGCAAGTGTATCAGCTGTCAAGGAAGCAATCACCAAAGCAGATATCAAAGCCCTGATTCGCGATGGCGCAATACGGGTTTTTCCGGAAAAAAGGCCGTCCGGCCTTCGTACGCGAGAGAGGCGCAGCCAGCAGAAAAAGGGCAAGCAGCGCGGGCATGGAACAAGGCGCGGTTCAGCTAAAGCAAGACTCGGCGACATCTGGCCACAGAGAATCAGGGCAATGAGAAAGCTTTTGCAGGATATAAAAGCAAAAGGCCAGATAACAAACGATGTTTACCGCGACATTTACGCTAAGGCAAAGGGCGGATTTTTCAGAGATCGAGGGCATATTTTATTTTATTTAAAACAAAAAAAACTTACTGCAGAAACGCGCGCAGGTGAAAAAAGCGCGGTTAAAGGTGGATGATGGCAACAGGGCCGAGATTTTCAGTTAGGTTTGGCAGAAGGCGCGAAGGCAGGACAGATTATAAAAAACGCGTGAAGCTGCTGAAGTCAGGGCAGTTGAGACTCGTGCTGAGACGCTCGAACAAATTTATCTCATGCCAGATTGTTAAATTTAATATTAATGGTGATGAAACGCTGGCTTCCGCGCAATCATCAGAATTAAAAGAGTTGGGCTGGAAACATAGCTTTGCCAACACGCCCGCAGCATATCTGACAGGCCTGCTCTTAGGTGTGAGCGCCCCTGCAGCCGCCAGGCAGAAGTCAGCTATTCTAGACATAGGCGTTTATGAAATGACAAAAGGTAGTAAGCTGTTTGCAGCGCTCAAAGGCGCGGTTGACGGCGGGCTAAAAGTAAAATACGGGCCAGAGTTGATTCCTGGCGAGGATCGCATAAGTGGCAGGCACATAGCCCAACACTTAAAAACCGACATGGGCGATTTTGATGTTGTAAAAAAGAAAATAATGGAGCTCAAATAAAAATGACAGCGATGGAAAAAGAAATGACAAAACAAATAAGAAAAAAGGAGAATTCAGCGGCAAGTGCCGGCCGATTCCTTCAAAAAGGAGGTCTCCGCCAGTACAGCCAAAAGCAGCCCCAACCGAGTTTGATGCATGGCAACCGAAGACAGAACTTGGCAGGAAATCCAAAGCAAATGAAATCACAGACATAAATCAAATTCTTGATAAAGGTGCGCGCATAAGAGAAGCAGAAATAGTTGACAAGCTCATACCAGCAATTTCTGTTGAGTATGTTATGATTGGCCAAGCCCACGGCAAGTTTGGCGGCGGTAAACGCCGTTTGATAAAGCAAACCCAAAAGAAAACCGCAGAAGGCAACAAGCCAAATTTTTCGGCGATGTGCATGGTCGGCAATCAGAGCGGTGCGGTAGGCATTGGCCTTTCCAGGGCGAAGGAAGCTGTTTCTGCAAAGGGAAAAGCCCTGCATGCGGCAAAACTTGGTCTTATTAAAGTCAGGATGGGCTGCGGCTCGTGGAAATGCGGCTGTGGCATGCCGCACTCATTGCCATTTGCAGTTACTGGAAAATCCGGTTCTGTTGAAATAAAACTTATGTCCGCACCTAAGGGAACAGGCCTTGCAGCAGATGATGAAATTAAAAAGCTATTGGGCGTAGCAGGCTTCAAGGATGTATGGAGTAAAACGTGGGGTCAGACAAGGCATAAAATAAATCTTGTAAACGCGGCGTTCGAGGCGCTCAAAAAGCTTTCGGGCACAAAGAGCGAACGGTCTGTGAGGCAGCAGTGATTATGGCGGCAGAAAAAACAGAAAAATCATCCGGCGGAGAAAAACGCGCATGGTTAGCCGTAATTAGAGTACGCGGAGATGTTGGCCTGCATCCTCGTGTTAGGTCCGCATTTAGAATTCTAAAGCTTTACAAGAAAAATTACTGCATCTTAGTTTTAGGCACCCGGGATACATTACGGACCGTTCAGACAATTAAAGATTTTGCAACATTCGGCGAAATCTCGCAGGAAACTTTTGCAAAACTTCTGCAGAAGCGCGGCAGGATCATGGGTGATAAGCCGCTAACACAGGATTATATTAAACAAAAAATTAATACTGATTTTCAGGTGTTTATTTCTGATGTTTTTTCCTTTAAACGAAAACTTGATGACATACCGGGCGTTAAGACATTTTTCAGGCTTCACCCGCCGGCCGGCGGATTTGAACGCGGCGGAATAAAACAAAATTACGCGCAGAGCGGCGCCTTGGGGTACAGGGGAAAGGAAATTAATAAATTAATTGAGCGGATGATGTGACATGGTAATTCATAGAAAAAAAAGATCAAGGAAATTCCGGGCCAGCAGGCGGCACGGCTTTGGCTTTAGCAAGCAACACCAGGGAAAAGGCCACAGGGGCGGTACTGGCCTGCGGGGCGGTTCAGGAAAGCGCGGCCAGCAGAGGATGACAAAGTTTTACTCCGAAGGCATACATCCGCTTGGCAGAATTGGCATGCGCGTGCATCGCGTCCGCGATAGGCTGCCGGCAATCACAACAAAAGATCTGGACGAACATCTGGAGCGCTGGACTGCAGAAAAGAAAGTCACGAAATCCGGCGACATTTACGAAGTTGACCTTGCAAAATTAGGGTATTCAAAGCTGATTAAGTCCGGTGGCCTGCAGCATAAAATAAAACTAATTGGCCCAAGCTCAGCCTCGCTGAAGGGCGCAGTTGGGGGCAAATAATTATGTTTGATTTTTCCGCAATTACAAGATTTTTGCCAGAAGTAATAAAGCCGACAGAAAAAAGATTGCCGTTCAAGACAAAGTTGATATGGACTGGGCTGGTCATGCTGGTTTTTTTCGTTCTCGGTTATGTACCATTAGCCGGCCTTGGCCAAAACTCATTAGAACAGTTCACACAGCTTTCCATTATTCTTGGCGCATCATTCGGCTCGCTGATAAGCCTTGGAATCGGCCCAATAGTTACTGCCTCAATAGTGCTGCAGCTTTTGGTTGGCTCAGGCATGCTCGGCATAGACATGACCAAACCCGAAGGCAGGAAAAAATTTGCATCAATACAAAAAGTTGCCACGCTGTTTTTCATAGCATTTGAATCAGCAGTATTTATTTTTTCAGGCGGGCTGGCACCGCCTGCCGAGCTTGCCGGAACATCTAAGTTTTTTATTCTCCAGCTCGCACTAGTAGGCCAGCTTTTCCTCGGCGGGTATTTAATCATGCTGATGGATGAAGTAACGCTGAAGTGGGGCTTCGGTTCGGGCGTTTCGCTTTTCATAGCCGGCGGCGTTGCCCAGCAGATATTTGTCAGGGCATTCAATCCGCTGCCTTCGCCTACAAACCCAGACGTCCCAGTCGGCGCGATTCCATTTTTATTTAAGGCGCTTGGAATAGGCGATGTAACTGGCGCAGCTATATCATTAGCAACGATAGCAATAACTATTGCTGTTTTTCTTGCCGCGGTTTACGCACAGGCGATGAAAGTTGAAATCCCGCTTTCGTTTGGCAGGGTGCGCGGCTTTGGAATGCGCTGGCCGCTTAAGTTTATCTACACTTCAAACATCCCAGTCATACTTATAGCCGCATTGATGGC
>JACOYC010000001.1 GCA_016182015.1 Nanobdellati archaeon
GACCTCCTTTTTGAAGGAATCGGCCGGCACTTGCCGCTGAATTCTCCTTTTTTCTTATTTGTTTTGTCATTTCTTTTTCCATCGCTGTCATTTTTATTTCACTGACACCGCCTTACTGCCTCTAGTAGCACCAATACCTGGCGCTGCGTGTTTAACATCTCTAGTTGGAAGTATGAAATCACCCAGTGCATGCCCCACCATCTCGGGCGTTATGTCGAGCGGAATAAACTCCTTGCCATTATGAACTCCGATCTGCAGGCCAAACATCTCCGGAATTATCCACGCATCCCTGCAGTGCGTCTTGATTTGTTTTTTGTACTTGCCGGCCTTTGCGGCTTTTATTTTTTTGAACAATGATTTTTGTGCGTCTGTCTGGCCACGTCTCAATGAGCGGCGCGTGCGGGCTGGCAACAAAGGCAAAAGCTCGTTTAGAGACATTGCTTCCAGCTGCTCTTTTGTTTTTCCGCGATAAGTAAATATTTTTGCCATGTTTATCTCTTGCCTGTCCTCCTTGGCCAGAGCAGGCCAACTTTTCTTCCGGGTGGCGTGCCCCTTTTTGTAGATGTGTGAACTCCCAATGAACGCCTGTGGGAACCTCCGAACTTATGGTCTATGGAGTTTTGCGCAACTCCCGAAACTAACGGGAAGCGTTTATTTCTGGCAGCCATGGCAATCGCTTTCTTGCCGCCCTTCACCCACGGCTTTTCTGTCCTGCCGCCGCCAGCGATCACACCAACCATAACCCTGCACGCGGGGCTTATTTTTACTACGCGCTTTGACGGCATTTTGACTTCAACAAAATCATCGCCCTTTGACACAACAAGTGCAAACCCTCCAGATGTCCTAACAAACTCTGGGCCATTTTGCGGTATGCGCTCTATGCAGCAGATAGGCGTTCCTGCCGGAACATTTTTCAGCTGCATTATCGCGCCAAGCTGCAGCGGTGCGTTCTCGCCGGAAAAAATAACCTGCCCGACTTTCGAGCCGAGCAGTGCCGGCAACAGCGCTTCATCTCCATTCTCGTACCTGACAACCATCAATGGCTCTGTGTGCCCGACAGAGTCAACAATATCAATTATTTCACCGCGCATTATTTTATCATTGGCTTTCGGGTAAGATATTCTGCCAAAGTATCTGTGCGATGGGGCGAGGTATCTGGGACCGCCTGCTCCCCTTGCCTGCTGTGCTAATCGCTTACCCATTATACCAACCCCAGCTGCGTTGTTATCTCGCTGACCGGCGTCTCCTGACTCAGTTTAATGTATGCCTTCTTTTTGCCGTCGCGCATTATTACTGTATTAACTGCCTGAACTTTTGCGTTGAATGCCTTGCGGACCGCCCATGCGATTTGCTTTTTGTTCGCGTCGCGGTTCACGATGAATATGAGCTTGTTTTCTGCTTCCATCTGCCGCACTGCCTTTTCCGTGGACAGCGGATATTTTATTATGCTAAATGGTTCAACGCCGTTCATTGTCTTTGGTTTTTCGTCTTTCGTCACCATTTTTACTCAAATAACCTCTCTTTGCCTAAAGTTTCAATTGCGGACTTTGTCCAGATTGTCAGCCTGCCGGCCTGCGCACCGGGGGCAAGCAAGTAGGCATTTAATGATTTTACTGAAGCGACTTCAACACCTGGAAGGCTTGCTGCGGCGTTTTGCAGGTCGCATGATTTCGAAACCACAACAAGCGGGCCTGCTTTTGTAATATATCTCCTGCCGCGGTTCTTGCCCTTGCCGGCCCTGATTTTTTTTTCTGAACACCGCTCGATTTCTTTTGCCAGACCTAATTTATCAAAGGCGTGCAGAACATCCTTTGATTTTTTCAGATTTTCAAAATCATGTTCTATAATTATCGGAAAAATCTTGATTCCATTGACTGAATGTTTTTTTGAAACTAAATCAAAAACAGACGTTGCGGCGATTGCTGAACGGATTGCCTTCCTGTTTTCTGTTTTGTTTATTTTTTGCGCAAACTCCCTGTTCGCGGTTGGCGGGAAGGCAGCACGGCCTTTGACTGCCAGGGCAACAAAAGCGCCAACCCACTGGAACTGAGTTCCGCGGTGCATCATCGCCTTCCTGCGGATTCTTGACCAGCCCCTGCCGTATGTTGTTGTATACCTGTGCCTTCGCTTTGAAGTCGGCTTGCCCTGCCTCGTGCCTGCTTCTGGGTCTGTGCCATAGGGCTGCCGCATGCCAGACCTTATCGCCAGCGCCGCACGTTTTATTAAATCCTCGCGAACCGGCTCTGAAAACTGGAAAGGCAGTTCTATTTCGGACGACTTCTCGCCGCTGGTTTTGTACACTGTTGCTTTCATTTACGCAGCCATTCCCTTTACAGTTTTATCTGAGTAATTTTTCTTTTCCAAATCGTTATTATAATCAACAAGATATAATGCAATATTTCCGGCCAGCCTGAAATCCAAGCCGAGCGTCTGCCAGGCCAGCTGGCCATTCGCAAACACGTGCTTTGCGATTTTTTCTGACAGGTCTTTACCAAGCTCAAATTTTTTGTCAAGTTTTGCTGCCAATGCCAGCCATTCCTGCCTCGGCTGCGAAATTATATGCTGATATATCATGTTAACCCTGCTGGCTCCTGCGACTTATCGCGATGATTTCCGGGGCCTGCCAGTGCAGATTTTTTCTTGGGCGGGCTGGGTGCGTGAATGTCACTAACCGCTTTTTTGCCCCTGGCACCGAACCTGAAATTAAAACAAAATTGCCGCGGACCAAGCCATAATGAGAAATTCCTGAAACTGGGTTTGGATTATACGTTTTTGCGTCTGAAATTTTCAGAATCTGCCTGTTAAACTCTGTGCGCTGATGCATGCCCATCTGGCCGGACTGTGCAATCCACCACCCAACACGTGGCGGAGTGATTGGGCCCATTGTTGACCTGTGCCTCTGTCCTTTTTCGGCCTTGTGCCTTTCAAGTTTAATTCCAAAACGTTTAATCATGCCCTGAAAGCCCTTGCCTTTTGTTACGCCCCTCGCGTCCACAAAATCGCCCTGCTTAAAAATATCAGAGAACTGAATATCCTTCCCCATCACAGAAACCGCATAACTAAACTGCTCTTCTATTGTACCGCCTGCAACAGGCAGCTCTAATATTTCGGGCGTCTTTTTTCCAAAGCCCGTGCTCTGCGGCTGCGTGTGGGCTAAGACTGTCACGCGGCAGGCCTGCGGGAGTTTTGCTCTCAAATCCTGCAGCGTTGATTTTCTTTTTTTTATTGTGTTAAGAACGCGGAGCAAATTTTTGTCAAGATTGTCAGCAACAGTTTCAGAAATCAGGTGAAGGCCGTATGGGGTTTGCGAATATAATCTAACAGAAAAAGGTTTCATTGGCGGCGTTTCGATAATCGATACGCTATAATTTACATCTTCGCCTTTTGTTGGTGCCTTGGGACGATTATCTATAACATTCACAGATGTCATGCCAGCCTTGTATCCGCAGAAGCCGAGAATTTTTGGGCTCTTCAGGTCCTTTGGCGATGGCCAGCTTCCAACATGCCCGCGCACATCGCGAGCACGCTTTCTGGGCCAGTATGCCAGACTTCCGCGTCGCGGCCGCTTTTTCTTAATATGTCCCATTTTACTTTGCTTGTTATTGCTGTTTGGAATGGCTTTTTAAGCTTATTTTCAGATTATTTTTGCATCTAAGACGACAGAATTAAGCTCTCTTCGCGCTAGCGAAGTCCGCGAAGCCCAAGGAAATCTTAGCTTTTCTGGGCCCAGCCAAATTGAGTTTGGCTTAGACTTTGCTTCGCGTTAGTTACTGTAGGGGAATTTAGTTTCAAAAATGGGGTTTTTAAAGATTGCGACGGCACAGGCCTTGTTGAAAGGCTGCTAGGTATTTGGCTTTAGGTATTTGGTTTTTGGTCTTTGGTTGTTGGCACTGGATTTTCAACAGAACCGACAGCACATAGCGTAGTCTAACGATTTACAATCAATCTTGCATCCAGCATTATGTAGTCAATGTAAAACTTCAGCCGGCCATTCCATCTTACTACTTCATCATGCAGCATTTCCCTAACAGCCTCTTTTAGCTGGCCTTCCAAATCTGCTTTTCCTGTATCGCGGGTTATTTTCGCAGGATTAAAATAAATTAAATTCTCACGCGGCTGGCCATCCTGATTTATGTAGCTGACAGCTACCGGAATCACGCAGCCTCTTGGCTGGCCTGCGAGTATGGAAATTTTTTCTTGCCAGTCGTCAGCCATGCACATACAAACTGCCATGGCTTAAAATAAATTACCAAACTCAAGTAAACAATCTGGCCTGCCCGTTCTGCAATGGCTGCGTCACGCCAAGCGTGCGCCAGTCCTGCATGTCTGACCGGCCACATAAAATATGTTTCATGGCAGTTCTGCGTTCTTTGTTATTATCTGGATTGTAAAGCGCAGACAGTATTCTGTAAAGTGCTGAATCGCCACCAAACAAATGTTTTCTGTAAAATTTATAATCGATTGGCGTTTCGGGCTTCAAAAAATCCTGTTCTGCTACTGGCAAGCTATTCGAATAACCCCAACAGATTGTTTTTCCTGCCGGCGCTTTCAGAACGCGCTGTGCCTTTACAGATTTTCTGTTGTGCGTTGTTATTGCCATCTCGCTGACTTCCCGCTTGACCTTTTTCTCAAATAGCAAGAGTTTTCGGCCGATTGTACCGTCTGCAAGCGGCTTTGCAAGCTGTTCGTAAACATACTGCAATGGGGTTTCATAGTTGCCATGCATCACAATCTGTTTCAGTAAGTTGGGTATGGACTCACGCTCAAACCTCATCCTGTCGCCGCGCCTGCCAGAAACAGAAATGCCACTACTGACAAAAGCGCGATTGATTTGTGTTAGGAATTCCTCCGCGCCAAAATTAAACAATGCCTGCGATGTTCCAAGAAGTGCGAAGCTGCCGCTTGCCGCTATCGTTGACTCTAGGCCTGGTCTGCCCTCCAGCACAACAATATGTTTTGAGTAGTTAGCAATTCGAAGCTCATTTATATCTAAGAAATATCTTGCTTCTTTTTGCATATCTGCCAAGCGCCGCTTTGTGTACTCTCTTGCCTGCCCGTATTTTGCATAAAAGACTTTATCAGGTATTCTTCCGTTAATATCAAATAGCGGCTGTTCGCAGACTGCGTCAAGTGCGTGCAAATACAAGTACCGCTCTAAATCTGTTGAACTTGCTGCCGCATCTGCAAGCGGCTCCTGCTGCACAAAATCGAACACGGGCGAAAGCGTGTTTAAGTAAACAATGTAAAATGTCCCCTTGTGCAGGCCTGCTTTCGGCCTGCAAATCTCCCCTGGATTAAAAAGCCCAAGTTTCTCCTCGAGAAAATCAAATTCCCTGAATGTATTTGTCATGTACTCGCTGGCCAGCACGTTTGTCGCACAAAAATCCCGCCTTGCCCAAAGCCTGAACGCATTCTGTTTTTTGGATGTTGCACAAACTGCTTCGGGGCTTGTTTCAAGGCCCTGCGCGATTTTGGCAATGACGGGCTTGAAAATATCTCCGAGGGAAAATAAAACTTCTGTGTCTGCACGTGCATAATCTATAGCTGTGCGTGCCGCTTGCCTGTCGCCGTGCTGCGCCCTGAAAATAAGCCTGCCAAGCACATCGTAACCCAAGGCTTTTGTAAACTCCAGACCGGTAAACTTGCACACCGCTTCCAAGTTTTTTTCCGGCAGAAACTGCAGGAACTGCCTTGCAAACGCATAGTAATCAAGAACGATGAAATCTTTTATCTCTACCCTCTTGGAAAAATCCCCGACGTGCGCGGTAATTTTTGGCTCATCCCCGTACTGCGCTGGCCCAAATTCACCATCTTCAAGCTCTCTAAGGCTGAGTAAGTCAAAACTCATGCCATTAAAAGTGTGCAGCCATAACGTGTTTGATTTTACGCGACCGATGCGCATTATGCCGTCAAGCGTTTCTCCCACTTTGCCGGAACTAATAAGGTGCAATACCGCGCCGCCAATCTCGCCTTCGCCGGAATCCAAAGTTGTAACTATTTCCTTACGCAACGCGCCGGAAACATCCCTTCGGGCATAAACTGCAGTGTTTACTTCAGTATATAATATATCTGGATTGGCCAGCTCTTCTTCGCACGCAACTTTTTTGTTCGTTTCTATGTCCAAGGCACAATCGCCGCAGGCGAGCAGCTCCTCCAGTGTTGCCTGCCCGCCGGTAAATTTTCCAACATCAACTTTTGCAAACGGGAAGTTTGTGTGCCACTTAAGCCATTCATTTACAGAAATCGTTCTAAATATTTCTCTGTTCCTGCGCATTACTTCTTTAATTTTATCGCGGTCGCCAAAAACGTGCAAAACTGCGTGATATTTGTCGCTGGCGTACGGCACCTGCATTGTTGTTAAATTAAGTTCGGAAAACGGGTAGGCGGAAAGCCGCTGCTTAATTGCTTCCGCTTCTGCGGGTGAGAGCTTGCCTGTTGTTATTATCTGCGGCGCGTCTATCTGCATTGTTGCCGGCCCCTGCTCTGTCTGCAAGACAATCTCGGCAAGCCTGCCTTTCTGCGTGTTAATCGGAAGAACACGGACCACAAATCCAGTCAGGGACATAGAAACGCAAGCAGTGAAAAACTTTTAAGACTTCTGCTTTTCAAGTATGTATGCCAGTCCCGTCGACATATTCATTTTCAAACCCGCTGAAGACGTACAGGCTATGGCATGTGCAGGAACCGCTTGTAGGCGAGATGCTCAATTTGAAAAAACCATACCAAGCAGTTTTTGACTGCGTACGACAGCTCTGCGCGCAGAAGCCTCCGAAGGCTCTGGATTTATACAGGGAGCTACATGTGCGGCTTAAAGAGAGAGTGGACAATGCGTGTTTGAGTGAAAAAGATGTAGTTTTTGTTACTGGGATTTCAAAAAATATGACTGGTGTTGGTAACATTGCGGGCGAAAAACCAAAAAGTGTCGGCCTCGACTTTTTTTCAGATTTGATGGCATCTGCAATGGCGCTTGGAGATGCGTGCAGGCAGGCATACCAAACGTGCAAAAGCGAGGGATTTTTCCCGGATCTGGATTCAATTGTAATTGTCGCGGTTGCGCCGGTGCTCATTCCAATCAGTTTACAATTATGTGAAGAAAACTTGAACCTGCGCGGGGTTCGAGAAATGGAAAACGCTCGCGGTGTTTTTCATAACCTTAGGTTTATTCCAACATTCAAAGGCGATTTAGATTCAATTTCTGCAGCAAGAGCAGATGTAAACATGCTTGGGTTCGGCACGCTTGAGCGTAACATCAATGAAGAAGATGCACTCTCGCTGGAAGGCACGGTTGCAAATTATGCGTTCAGGGAGTCTGTTTACAGCCCGGCAATTGCGGAGAAAGTTTTTACAGAAGAAAACATTGTTTTACTGAGGAAACATGCATATGTGAACCGGAGAATTACCGCCGCGTCCTGCGAAACAATCGCACGGCGTTGCAGGCGCGCATACCTGATAGCCGGCCTGTCAGATTATGCAGGTCCGACTTCCGGAATCTTCAGACATGTCCCAACAGACCTTTACGATGTTGTGGGCGGAAGAGGCGGCGTTATGAGAAATACTATAATCAGCACAGAAGGTATTGCCAGCCCAAGTGCGGTTAGAATTATCGCGGGCTTTTTTGCAGAGCTGTGGCGGGCGAGGGCAGGAATGATATAATGGAATTGAAACCATGTATTCAAAGTGCAAACGGCGTACCGCTGGAGTTTTTGCTTTGCGAAAGAACTGACAGGTGTGTTTTACAACTTAACATACCTGCAAGTGAAAAATCCTGTGCGCAGCATGTTGCAGAAAAAATCGATGCGGAAACACTTGCCGCCTTACATGCTGCCACGTCTAAAAAAGGCTATAAAATAGCGCCGATAGAATTCCTAATCGCACGCCTGCAGAACTCAGACTGGCCCGTAACAATAGTTGGCGAAGGGTGTGGCAGGGATGTCCCTCTTACCAGAATAAATAAAACATACAGATTTGTGCCACTCGAACTTGATTATCATGCTGTTGCGCATTATGCTGCAAGAGCGAGCGCTCAAGATGCCTGCCTTATTTTTAACGTTCTGTCAAATGTTGCTGAAAAAGAACTTCCGTTCAAACCCAAACCCAGCCTGATCGGCCAGATTGGAACTTCAGAGCATGCGCTGCAGCTTACACAATTCGGAGACGACTGTGCACACAATGAAATCTGGCAGGAACTCGGGCAGCAACCAATGCCAAGAACTAAATACTGCGAAAAAGAGCTAGAAGCAAGGCTTGAAATTTCGGGAAAAGAAGTTGTTATTCGGGGCCACGCAGACGCCCTGCTAAAAATTATTGACTCCGAAAATAATGTGCGCGGGATTATGGTTGTTGACTTAAAACACAGACAGTACAATTCACAAATGGAGCTGGAGTATTTTGTAAGACAAACTTTGATTTACGGAATTGCGGCTTCGCAGATTACTGAAATTGTACCCGAATATTATCTGCTCGTTACCGCGCGCTCGCCATTCGGAGAGAGGCCAGGCTACTCGAGAAAGCAGGTGCCTGTTATTACGCGAGAAGGGCCGGCAAGAGCGCATGAAATCTGCTGGCTGTTTCAGGCGCGGCGATGGGAACCAAATTTGCTTTAAGAAAGAGGTTTGTGATTTTGTTGCGGAAAACGTTGGGGCGGGCAGAAAGGCGCCGAGAGATATTTTAACAAAATACGTGCCGGAGAAGTATGTTATGTGAATATTCTCTAGATTTCTGATGTGCTTTGAGGCAATGCAAAACTTCGGTTTTGCAAGTCTCCAATCACTTTATGAGTTTGAAAATCTTGGTTTTACCAAGGCGTTCTGAGGTAGCGCCGAACTTTTGTTCTGCGAAACCTCCCAGTCGCAATAATTATTAGACGCTCCGGATTTCTCCGAAGCGTCTGGAGGCATCGTCGAAGCCTTACGGGCTTCTTCGGGGCCTCCAACCGCTAAAAATATAAGCGCCCGTGAAGCCCGAAGACTTAACGAGCGCTTGGAGGTAAGCAATGGCCACGGTTTAGAAAAACTCGTGGTTACGTTCGGCCTTGGCCGAACGTCTCCGTTAGGAGCTTGATATACATTTCAAGCAAGCGCAATACGCGCACCAGATGCCTGCGCGAAGCTTTTTGCAAAGCTGTTCACATCATCATTTTGCATGAACATATCTATTGTATCGGCAAAGCGTTCATTGTACTCAACTATGCGCAAGTGGTCTCGATTTGTAATTGCAAACTTAATTTTGCTTTTCTGCAGGAAGTCCAATAGCGCGAAATACTGCGCAGCATCATCCCTGAACTTCAAATTAAATGTTAACTTTTGGCTGTTTTGCATATCTCCCCTCCTCTTACGAAACGTTACATTTTGTTTCGCAACACTTACATTTTGTAAGTTTCTTATTTATAAACATTTCTATTCTAAAGTAAATAATTTCACTAAGTAAGTATTATTTGCTAAATTACTATGTCCAGATACATTTTTATACCTAGCGGTTCAAATTTGTTTGGTGTGGGCTTATATGCTGGATGCGATCGATCTTCAAATATTAGAGAAGCTGGCCGATAATGGCCGCATCTCGCTTACAGAACTTTCTGTCAATTCAGAACTGTCGAGAGTGGCTATCGCTAACAGAATAGAAAAACTGCTGCAGAACGACCTGCTTCGCGTGTCCGCGCTCTTGAATCTTGACAGGCTTAACTACCAAACGCTGATTGTTGAACTGCAGATTGACAACGGAAAAAAATCGGAATTCAAAAAACTTATTTCTGATTGCCCAAAAGTCGTACAGGCCTTTGAAATTACTGGCCAGTTTAACCATCTTTTAGTTTGTTCGTCAAAAAGCAGCAATTCCCTGCGGCGCTTTGTTGATGATGTTCTGAAAAGATATGCTAAAGAATGTAAAGTAACGTTGTCCTCGAATCCAATTGCGTCAGGATTTGTGCACATAAAATCACACATTGAGTGCGAACAATGCAGGAGGCTGAAGATAGAATGATAATAACTGACTTAATTGCCAGGCACCCGTTTGCAACCGTTGACATAGCTGCGCTTATCTTGCTCGTAATTTCTTTTGTGTTCATACTAAAATTACATAATTTGATGGGTAAGGGCAAGGACACCGGGCCAGTCAAGCTTCTGCTCATCGTAATAGCTGTTAATCTAATTCTTGCGGTTACGCTGCTTGCTGCGTTATACCAGAAATACATCGGCGCATATTTCAACTACATACGCATTACAGATATCTCACTGTTCATAATCGGAGTCATCCTCGCATTCTCCGCGTACAAAATATACCGCGACTATGAAAAACTTGTAAAGAAGAACGAGCCAGGGGAATAATTATCCCTTAACGTTCCCCACTGGAACCAATCGGCAAACCTTCTTGGACACATCCGCAATCTCCATCGTGTCCACGACCTGATTGATGTCTTTGTATGCGAGGCCGGCCTCTTCTGCCAGGCCTTCCCACGAGACTGACTTGACGTAGATGCCGCGCTTGAGCATATCATCGTAAAGTTTTTTGCCCTGAAATTGTTTTATCGCCGCTGTGCGCGACATTGTCCTGCCGGAGCCGTGCATCGTGCTGCCAAATGTTTCTAACTCTGCATGGTCTGTGCCGACGCAGAGGAACGAACCGGTTTCCATCGAACCGCCAACGATGACTGGCTGGCCTGTGTCCCTGTAAATCTTCGGCGTTTCCTTTCTGTTCGGGCCGAACGCGCGTGTTGCGCCTTTTCGGTGCATCACAACTTCTTTGGTTTTACCGTCAATCGTATGCTTCTCCACTTTTGCGATGTTATGTGCGACATCGTAAATCAAATTCATCCCGAGTTTTTCTGCATCCTGATTGAAAATCTTTGAGAAGCCTTCGCGGATGCGGTGCATTATCAGCTGGCGGTTTGCAAACGCGTAATTTGCGGCGCACCTCATCGCGGCGAGATAGTCCTGTGCCTCGTTTGACTGGAACGGCGCGCAGGCCAGCTCGAAGTCCCGCGTCTTTAGGCCCCAGCCCTGCATCTTCGGCTTGAAGTTGCTGACGTAGTCTGTGCAAATCTGGTGGCCGAAACCGCGCGAGCCGCAGTGGACCATTATGCACACTTGATTTGGGAATATGCCCAGGCTCTTCGCAAGTTTTTCGTCGTAAATATTTTCTTTTTTCACAACCTGAATCTCAAGATAGTGATTGCCGGAGCCAAGCGTTCCCAGGCCTGCTGCGCCGCGCTTGACCGCGCTTTCGGAAACTTTCGCGGGGTCTGCGCCCTCGATTGCACCCGAGTCCTCGATTCGCTCTATGTCTTCTTGCCAGCCATAATTATTTTTGACGCACCACTTTGCACCGTCAACCATTACTTCCTTATGCTGCTGTGGCGTGAGTTTAACAGTTCCATGCCCGCCAACGCCTGCCGGGACTAATTTAAACAAAGTGTCAACCAATGGTTTTAATTTGTCTTTGATATCGTCCCAAGTTAAATCTGTTCTGATAAGGCGCATGCCGCAATTAATATCATAACCGATTCCTCCGGGAGAAATGATTCCTGTTTTTGTATCGAATGCAGCAACACCGCCGACTGGAAAGCCATACCCCCAGTGTGCATCCGGCATCGCCATTGCAGCTTTTTGTATCCCTGGCAGGCAGGCCACGTTGCTTATCTGCTCGAATATGCCCATGTCCATCTGCTCCATCAGTTTTTTGGTTGCGTAAATCCTGGCAGGCACGAGCATCTTCGGCTCGTCCTTCTTGTAATCCGGGGAAATTTCCCAGACTACTTCAGAAATCTGTTTCACTGGCGGGCGTTCTTTTGGAAGTTGTATCATGGGTTTAGCTAACTAGCTGGACTTTTAAATATTTAGATGTCAAGCACAACCCGTGCAGTCCAGCCCTTCTTGCTCTCCTTCAGCTCAAACATGTGCCACGTTACCGCTTTGATGTCCGCGCGTAGCTCGTGCTTCTTTGGATTAATCTTCTCACCGGCCAACTCGGCCTGCAGAATCCACGTTCCGCCCGCATCGGTTATTTTCGTTTTGAATTTGGAAAAAAATAATTTATCTGTGTCAGTCATGCGCACGATCTCGTTCAGAAAATCAACCAGCAGCGCGTTCAAGTCGGAGTTCACGAGCCTGATTGATTTTTTTATTTTTGGTTTTACTTTCGCGGAGTCGGTCATCGTCTCCGCGATCGCGAGCGCAGAGTTTGCAAACACCTCGTCCAGTGTCTTGCCATAGGACTCGAAGGCTGCCTCTGCTGTTACTATGTCCAACGGTTTGAACTTGCCTGCAAACTTTGATTTGGCCATAGCTGACAAGCAGGTTGGAAACTTAAAAGCTTTTACTTAACCAATATCTTTGCACTTTACTATCCTTCAAACTTAAATCCTCTGAACGTAGAGAGCAGCTTGGCCTAGGCCAGACTATATATTATATATGTAAAACGCCGGCGCTCGGATTTCCAAAGCCTCGAAGAGGCGTGGCACAGCCGAATCGCAATTCGGTTGTGTCTTTGAACCGAGAAACCCTTGCGGGAACCCGCTGCCTTGCTACAGGCAAATAAAGTTAGTGGGATCGTAGATCCCACATTTTCTTTCTTTAGATGCCAGGGAGCGTTTCTTTCTTTTTTAAAAGAAAGAAAAGCTGCCTCAAGGCGGGCGGAGTACCAGATTGTCCCACGCCGGCACACGAAGATTTAAAAACCCAACTTTAAAAACCCATCTATGGCTCATACCAAAAAAGTCGGCTCGACAGGAAGGTTCGGCGCCCACTACGGATTAAAAATAAGAAAAAAGGTTTTAGAGATAGAGCGCATTCAAAAAGCAAAACATAAATGCCCGTACTGCGGAAAGTTCACGGTCAAGCGATTGTCTGCAGGCATCTGGGTCTGCAGGCACTGCAATGCAAAATTCGCGGGAAAGGCTTATGAACCTGGCGTTACAAAAGAAATTCTTGAGGCCCCGCTGGCTGCCAGCGTGCCTGCCGAGAAGGTGAGCGAAAGTGTATAAGTGCTTCAGCTGCGGACATGAACTTACAAAGAAAGACATAGAACGAAGAACAATCTGCCCGTACTGCGGTTTCAGGATAATTTCAAAGAGCCGGCCTGAAGTTTCTAAACTTATTAAAGCGCGCTAGGTTTTTTCTTTCTTCTTATGTGCGGTCCGAACCTGTTACCGCGATTGGCAACAAATCCACCAAATGTTTTATACGCTCCATGACCACACCTGACTGCAATAACGGTAGATTTTTTAATTCTCAGAGATTTGGCAATAAACTCATCGCGCTGGCCTGGCGCCATTTCAGCAAAAGAACTATGCGTCTTCAAATAAAATGAATATGCTGAGTAAATGCGCCTAAATGTTTTTTCTGCGCCCGGATGAAACGCATAGATATTTGTTTTGTCAACTAAAGACCTAAATCTCTTAAAATGTGCTGTGCCAGTTCTCGCCTGCGTTATTGTTATTTTTGAATAGCCCAACGCCTTGGCAATTATTTCGTCTAGCTTTGCCATAGTTTTGTTTTTATATTTTTCATCTCCCATTAGCGTTTTGCAAAAGCACTGCACTGCCCGAAATAACATTTCGCTGGGCATATAATCGCCATGTGATATGTATAAGTCAACGTCATCCTTAAAATCACAGAATGTAAAATTTCCTTGCCTCGCTTGTCTTGCATGTTTTATTTTAACGCTAACAGTGTTTGCGATTATATTGTCGCGCTCTGAAAATGGAAGCTTACTGCAGTCTGGATTGTGGCACAGATACAAGTTCAGCTCCTGTATGTTGGCAAATGTTTCTTCTAAACCCATAGCATTTTTACATAAGTTAAATTTAAAAAACTAAGCTGGCAAGCAAAATTATGTTTTCCTCGACAATTGAAATTAAGGGAGAAAAAGAAGTTCTTGATACCTATTTTTCTGCCCTTGAACCAGAGCAGGCCTTCGAAACGGAGCGGGCAAATTACCGGCTGAAGAAGGCGAAAGGAAAATTAGTTATTGATATTTCCGCAAATGATGCGACTGCTTTCCGTGCGGTTTCGTCTAGCATCTCCGGGCTATTGGCGATTGTTGACAGAACTATAAACATAGCAAGTAAAGTGCCATCGAGCAAAGCGAGTGTGGCACCAAAGCGTCGACCGATTTTGCGGTCGGTGGACAGGACTATGAAAATCGCATCCAGTAAAACCTTATAAAGACAATATTTGGGATTTTATCATGGCAAAAGAGATGAGTTCGAAGGCGCAAGAGAAGCTTGGCGAGCTGCAGTTATTGCAGCAGAGGCTGACTTTATTCGGAGCCCAGAGGCAGCAGTTTCAAGTCCAGCTGGCAGAAGTCGAGAATGCTGTGAACGAGTTAGGCAAAACAAAATCAACTGCTTACAAAATGGTCGGCGAGATCCTGCTTGAGAGGCCGGCTGACGAGCTGAAAAAAGAACTGGATGACAAAAAAGTTGAGCTGGACATCCGGGTTAAAACCCTTGAAAAACAGGAAGACAGAACAAAAGAGCGGGCACTTGAACTGCAAAAAGAAGTTCAGGCAGCGCTAAAATAATATGGATTTTAGAAAATTTTATTTGCCGGCCACGCTAGTCTGGGTTGCTGGCCTGTTTGCTGGCTCTGTCCTGCCTGGCCGCTCCCTGCTGGCGACAGAAATTGAGAGGTTTAACCTGTTTGGGTTTGGCCTGCATTTTCTTGGCTATTTGATTTTTGGCCTGCTTTTAGTTCTTACTCTGAAAAATTACGGAATCAAAAATAGTTTTGCTTACTCCGTACTGATTGCCGCGGCATTTGGGCTTGCCATGGAGGGCCTGCAGATGTTTGTGCCAAACCGAGACCCGTCTGTTATTGATGCGCTTGCAAACACAGTGGGAGCATTTATAAGCGCCGGAATTTACGAATTTTATCATGGACATAAAGGAACTTCTCAAGCATGAATTAGTTGTTGCTGCACACGTGGGCGACATGGATGCATGCGCGGCTATGGTTGCATTCAGAGAGCTGGCAAGGAAGCTCGCAGCGCAGCCGAAGAGGCTTGAGTTTACATTCTCCGGCGCGGCGAACAAGGAAGGGGAAAAAATTCTGAAGATGTTTGACCTAAAAACAAAACTTATGGATGATGTTCCGCTCGAGGATTTTGAATATGTTGTCCTGCTTGACACGCAGACTAACGTGATTCCGGATTTCCTGCGAAAAAAGAAGATATTCCTGATTGACCACCACGTTAAGATTGAGAGCAAGCTGGCCGGCGGAGTTATAGATGAACTGGCCGTATCTACAACAGAAGTTATTTACAGTTTATTTAAAGAAAACAAAATCAAGCCAAGTGCGAATGCTGCTAAGGCGATAATATATGGAATGATTTCCGACACAGCTGGCATGCGGTTCGCAAAAACAAAAACATTCGGCTTGATGCACGAGCTTCTTTCGGAAAACAAATTCGAGTACCAGAATTTGCTGACAGAAATTTACGAAGAGCGTGACATTTCGGAGAGAATCGCATGGCTTAAAGCCGCAAGGCGCGCTGAAGTAAAACAAATTAACAACAGGCTTGTTGTTATTTCTGAAATTGGGGCTTTTGAAAGTTCGTCGGCCACAAAACTGCTCGCCCTTGGCGCTGATGTTGCTCTTGTTTTTTCCAGCAAGCCAGGTGAGGATAGAATAATCGGCCGGGCAAAATCCGGAATAAATCTTGCGGAAATTTTTACTAAAATCGCAGCTGAGTTTAAGGGCAGTGGCGGCGGCCACATGGGTGCGTGCGCGATGAACGTGCCAAACGAGAAGGGCAGGCCAGCAATAGCCCTTGTGATTAAGGCGCTGAAGAGCGTTTTATAAATAACTGGCCCGCGGCAGGTTAAATTTACAGCCCAAACTTCGCTTTGCTCGTTTGCGGGATAAACGTTCTGCGGAACGTTTATAAACCTCGTGCCGGCTGGTTTTGTAAAATCAGGTAAACGAACATGGACATAAGCGAAATCACAGAACTGCTGGCGGTTCTATGCGAAGACAAGACAGTTTCAAAAAGCGTTCGCGAGGCACTTGCAGAAATAAAGCAGGATTTTGATTCTGAGGCTGGCGATGTCGGCGTTAAAGTTGACTCTGCGCTTGCACGGCTGGAGGACCTTTCTATCGACCCAAACCTATCTGCTGATGTGCGAACTAAGATTTGGGATTTAACAAGCAAGCTGGAAGGCGCTGCGAACGGGAAATAAGTCAAACAAATACATATATTCAACATCCGAAATCTTTATATTGGAGTAGTAAATCGATTTACTGTTGGGGTGCGAGGGAAGGAGTCAAAATGTCTGTCTGGGACAAAATAAAAGGAGTTTTTTCTGAAGAAACGACGGCTGCAGAGCTGGGGGAAGAGTATGTTGAGCTTGAAACAGAGACAAAAGATAAAACTTCTAAGGTCGTGATTAAGCCATTTACGCTCAACAAATTTGACGACATACGCGGCGTGCTTAACGCAATCCGCGAAGGCTACACAATCTCGATACTTAACATAGCGCCCCTGAAAGAGAAAGATATAACGGAGCTTAAACGTGCGGTAGACAAAATAAAAAAGACTGTTGAGGCAAACGAAGGAGATATCGCAGGCTTCGGGGAAAACTTCCTTGTTGTCACGCCAAGCTTCGCAAAGGTAGACCGGGCAAAGGAATCGCCTGAAGCTGCCGAGCCAGCAGCTGAGGAAGAGATTTAATTTTTGCAGGCAAATAACAAAAACTCGCCGCTCGCATCTATCCACGGACTAAAGTTCGTGGTTTTGCGATGCTCGCCTAAATGGCGAGTTTTTGAATCAATAGAAAAATCGAAAGATTTTTCTATGCGCAGCCAAATTGCAATTTGGCTCGCGTGTGAAGCGCACTGAAGTGCGGGGTATCGATGAAAACTCATAGAGTTTTCAGCGTGCTAGAAAATTCCGAAGGAATTTTTTACATAAACCCTGCGCGTCACAATAATACTTGCAAAATTAGATACCTAACAATAAATTTATATACTTGTAATTTTTCTTTAATCTATGACTATAACATTAGACAAACCATTAGTGTTTGGAGTAGCAGGTGGACTGCTGGTCGGCATCGGGTTCTATCTGGCGCATAAGGAATTCAAGGGCTCGCACGAGATCGGCGCGCTTGTGCTGGCAATCGGTGTGATACTGCTAGCGTTGAGGTAAAATGCCAATATTTTTAGATGGGCCTGCAGGCAAGCAAAAGCCAAGACCGATAACCCTGAAAACTCAAGAAGAACTTGAAGATTTAGTTAGACGCATAGGGCGCGCCGCAGCAAAAAGACACCCAAGTGTTGATGGCACTTGGATAGTGCGCCTTGACGAGCTGGACAACGGCGAAGCAAGGCTTTTTGTAATAGCTGCTGCGGACGAAATTTACTTTGATGCTAAACATCAAGCCAAGCTATTAGAAAGAAAGCTCAGACCATATCACGAAAGTGGTGGCACATTCCCAGTCTACGCCCTGCACCTCGATGTGTGCGGCAGACTTTCTGAGAGAGGCAAGCCCTATGTCCAGGAAATCCGAACTTGGCCTTCAATCAGGTCACGCCAAACACCAGTGCTCCCGTTGCACGATCACCTTGACTAAATCAGTTAACCTTTCATTACAAATACATCTGCATTTGCAGGGTAATCGTTTGCTTTGCAAACGCTTATAAACCAGCAACACCAAGCAGAAATAGTTAGGAGGTAATGAGGATGGCACTTGAACCTGGAGAAATAATTTTATGGGCAGCCATATTTGGCGTTTTAGTTGGTGTAGTCTGGAGCCTGAAATACATAGTTATTCTTGACCGCCAGGATAGAGCGGATTGAAGAGCACATCGAAAACATACTTGAGCACGTGAAGAAGAAGCGTTAGTGTTTAAACTATGATTAGTGCAAACGATATCGCTGATTTTATAGAAGCAAACGCCGTAGATGAAAGTCTGGCAAAAAAACTTGTTTTCGTTGAATCTGATAATTCGCGCCCACACATTTATCAAACACTGCCAGCAACCGCCTCGCAAGAGAATGTTGCGGGTGTCTTGAAGAGATGGCATCGAGAAGGTGATATGATTGTACGAACTTACATCGTACGTGTCAGCGCCAGAAATAAAGTACTTAGTGTTAGGGAAGTAAGAGTTTCTGGTTGGATGGAAAAGCAATACCAAAAACGGTATGAAAACAAATAGATTCCTGTTTCTGCTGTCCGGCGAAGCAGTTGAAACTGCTGTTCAGGAAGTTAAGGCTTTATTTGAAATTTTTGGCGCGGACTGCGGGGAAATTTTGCGGGAAAAACAGATACTTATTGTTGAATCGAACGCTGGCCCGCAGGCTGTCAAGGCGATGTGCGCCAGAAGCGCGGAAATCCGGCTGGCCTGCCTGCTAAAAGCAACGATCGAGTCCAGCTCGTTAAAATATATCTCACAAGTTAACTTTGGTTTTGTACAATCACCGTTTTGTGTGCGCGTGAAAAATTTTTCTGGTGAAAAACGCGCAATTGAGCGTGATGAAGAGCGGCTGGCCTCTGTAATCTGGATGGCCCTGCAGGATTTAGGAAAAAAACCTGCAGTAGACTTGACACGGCCAAGGACTACGGTTTACTTTGTTCTGGCTGGCGAGCATACTTCTGTTTGTGAGTTTATCTGGAAGCGCGAGAAAGGCGAGTTTGCCGGCCGCGGCCCTTCTGAAAAACCGCGGTTCCACCCAACTTCACTGCAGCCCAGGCTGGCTAGAATGATTGTTAATCTTGCGCGTGCCAAGGAAAATGAGATGCTGCTCGACCCATTCTGCGGTGTCGGCTCTGTTTTGATCGAAGGTTTAATTGTTGGCGCAAAGGCCTGTGGCGTCGATTTGGATAAAAGAAAACTCAAAGACTCTGACGTTAACATAAACGCGTACAGGCGGCTCTATAAAAGTAAAAACTATAACTTGAACTTGCCCGTGGTGGTAAGTTCAAGGAATGGAAAAATGCGAGCTGAAATCCACGGTTTTAAACCCGCATTTTTTCATAAACTCAAAGCCGGCGACGCGACAAAATTAGAGAAGATTTTTAAAAATAATTCCGTCGATGCAATTGCCACAGATCCGCCGTATGGCCGGTCATCAATTGTTGGCGCAAAAAACATTGACGAGCTGTACTCAAAATTTCTTAAATCTGCGCACAAGGTTTTGAAAAAGGGCAAGTATTTAGTTATGCTCTACCCAAACAGCATAGACGCGCTGAAATTAATCAATAAAAAACAATGGCAAGTACAGAAGATTGGTGATATTTATGTGCACGGAAGCCTGACGAGGAAGCTTGTGGTTTTGAAGAAAGTCTAGCCTGTTGCTAACGCGGCTGCCGCCGCTGTTGGAACAGCGGTTGCACCAGCATCTAGTTTGTATCTGCCGTTATACCACCTATCTACCGCTTCGCGCACTGTGTTGAGTACGTGCTGCTGCACTACACGCACATCGTCCGGTTGAGCACCGATCTCAACTACCTGCCTTCGAACAACATATGACGGCGGATTACGTGTGCCAGTAAACAAGCTATACGTATCTGCCAGTGGAACCACGCCAACAAACTCTCTATCGATCAAGTCATCGGCGCTACCAGACGGCTTATCAGTATAAACTATTATCTGCCGAACTGGGCCGTGTTCCCTCCCTGACGGTCCAGGCATAATTCGCGTAGTTGGATCAAGACCCATGTTCACTAATTCCCTAGCTATAACTTGTACCAACTCTACTTCTAAGCTCATAACTTTGAACAGTGCATCTGCATTTCCCAATGGTCTGACCACGAAACCTTCTGCCATATTTTTCACAATAAAAATAACGGCAGGAAACTTTAAATAACTTTCTCTCCCAAAACAAACAATAGGAACTTTTATAATAATGACTCATTGTTTTATGTTATGGGCGATACCGCAGGCCAGCAATTCATAAAGTTCGATGCAATCAGGCTAGCAAAATACCAAAAGGCCGGCTACCGCATTGTCGGCCAGAAAAAGCACACCGGCGTCGAAATCTGCAGGTGGACAAAGTCGCGGATGGTTGGCGAGAGGAATTGTTACAAAGCAACCTATGGAATCAAAAGCCATCGCTGTGTGCAGATGACGCCGACGCTGGACTTCTGCAATTTCTCTTGCTCCTGGTGCTGGCGCTCATTTGGAAAGGACCGGTTCAAATCAGAAAACAAATGGGATTCACCGCAGGAGATTGTTGACGCTTCGATCGAGGCCCAGCGAAAACTCCTGAACGGTTTTGGCGGCAATAAAAAAACTTCAAAACAGGTTTTACAGGAAGCGATGGAGCCGTCCCACTTTGCGATCTCGCTGGATGGCGAGCCCACATTATATCCAAATATTGTTGAGCTGATAAAAGAGATCAAAGACAGGGGGATGACTGCATTTTTAGTTACCAACGGAACATCACCCCACAGATTAAAGGAAATGTTGGATAAAAATATCGTGCCGACAAATTTGTATGTTTCGGTTTACGGGCCGGACGAGGAAACTTTTGCAAAAGGAACAAATGCATTTGTGAACGGACTCTGGCCGAAGGTTATGGAATCACTATGTTTATTTCCGAAGTTCAACAAGCTTGGCTGCAGAACTGTTTTCAGAATCACTTGCGTGAAAGGCCTGACGATGCAGAAGCCTGAGCTTTATGCGGAGATGATAAAAAAATCAAAACCAACATTTTTTGAGCTGAAGGGTTACGCGTGGCTCGGCGAATCCCGCGATAGGCTGAAGATAGACGCTGTCCCACAGATGCGCGAGCTTGAGGAGTTCGGCCAGGAGATTGCCAGCCGGACAGGCTACATAATAAAAGCAAGGGACCACGTCAGCCGCGTCGTAGTAGCAGTCCGCGATGAAACGACATGGAAATGGAACATCAACAAGATTAAAGAGCAGGATAGAACTTTTGCAGAAGTATCTGCGAAAGCATAACATATTTTCTTAGCAAACACTTTTAACCCAAACTTCGCTCCGCTTGTTTGTGAATAAGTGTCCTGCGGAACACTTATAAATCATATTTAAAGCCTTTTACCATGACAATCATAAAAAAGAAGATACAGCTATGCCCAATCTGCAAGTCTGAGGATTTGGTAATGTGGGCTGGCAATGTGACTGGCGAATACCTGTGCAAGAACTGCGGCTACAAAGGTGCATTTATAATAGAAAAAGAAGTAAGCCTGCCAGTAATCGGCGAGGCAAGAACTGAAGATGAAAAAACTAAATCCGATAAAGGACATAAACCCGCAGGCAAGCCAAAGCGCAAGAAAGCTCGTTGAAGCCCTTGGCGAGGCCGGCGGTTTCACAGCAAAGAAGGTTGCTGTTGGCCTGGAAATTTTTGAGGCCATGATAAAGCATACAGGCTGTGTAAAATTTCTATCTTTTACTGCCGACATCTGCGCCACTGGCACAAGGGGCGCGATTATACATTTGGTAAAAAATAAGTTAGTAGATGTAATAATCACAACCTGCGGAACTCTGGACCACGATATCTCCAGAAGCGCAGGCCCATATTTCCATGGCGATTTCAGGCTGGATGATGCGGAGCTGCATAAGACTGGCTTTCATCGCTTGGGAAATATTTTGATTAATCAGGAGAAGCACGGGCCGGCAATCGAGGATTTTGTCAGGCCGATTTTGGATGAATTGTTTAGGTCTGGTGTGAAAAACATTTCAACCAGAGATTTGTGCTGGAAACTCGGCGAGAAATTAAAAGATGATACAATTTTATATTGGGCTTGGAAAAACAAAATTCCTGTTTTCGTCCCGGGCATTACAGATGGCGCGGTCGGCTCGCAGTTGTGGCAGTTCTCGCAAAATCCTCCAAGGGATTTTGCGGGTCCGACTGCATCGTTCTCACAGAACCACGATTTCAAAGTTGATGTTCTGGCTGATGAAAAAGAAATCGCAAAGATAATTTTTGAGGCAAAAACTGCAGGGGCGCTCATGCTGGGCGGCGGCATTTCAAAGCACCACGTCATCTGGTGGAACCAGTTCCGCGATGGGCTGGATTATGCAGTCCAGATATCCACCGCGCCAGAGTGGGACGGCTCGCTATCGGGCGCGCAGACTCGCGAGGCGATATCATGGGGAAAATTAAAGGCTAAGGCGAAGCACGTGACGATTGAGGGCGACGTAACCATTATACTACCACTAATTGTTGCCGCACTTAGCGAAAGGCTTTAAAGGTTTTTGATTTATGATTTTTTATGGTAAGTCCAATTACATTTGCAACAAGTAGTTCACCAGATTATGCTACAATTACGGCACTTGTCTTAAACATGCGCGGCATTGGGGCAAATGCTCAAAAACCTGTTGACGATGTCATCGCAACAGTTCGCATTGGCGGAGAATATGTTGACCTTCAGGTCCCAGATAGTATCTATTCAAGATATGATGGCGCTGGTGAAAAACGCGAACGGCATTGGAGAACACCCCTCGACGCAAGCATAAGAGAACAAGCCTGGCGCGCAAGTCTCAAGAAACAAGTCGCTGATTTAGCAGAAAGATTATAAATCCTAAATACTTCTCTAATTCATGGCCGCCGAGTCCGTATTAGTCTTGCACCACAAAGAAGCTTCAGAATTAATCAGAAAAGTATACGATTCTTTAAATAGACACACAATATGTCCGAGATGCAAGCGAAAGAAGGAGTATGTGCGGATTGATTTCGCGGGCAACCGGATTACAGCAAAAAACATCTGCAGGACTTGCAGGAGATAGAATGGCTGAAATAAAAGAGAGAAAGACAAGGTTAAACTGCCCGAAATGCGATTCGGCAGCGCTTGGCGCCACACGGACAAAAGTCCCAAGCTCGCAGGAATACAAAATTTATACCCGTGCGAAATGCCTGAACTGCGGAGCAGAGTTTGACCTGGTGGAGCCAAAAGTATAATGGAATACAAACAAGCGATTATACTCAGAGTGGATGTTGGAATGAGCAAGGGCAAGCTGGCCGCACAGGCAGCACACGCCTCGCTGGACTCTGCCCTGAAGGCGATGCAGCGAGACAAAGTTTTCAAAGAGGGAATTTTTGAGGCTTGGCGCAAGGAAGGCGCAAAGAAAGTCGTGCTGAAAGTTGAGTCCGAAGAAGCGCTGAGAAAAATAAGAGATAAAGCCACACAAGCAAATTTAGTCAACGCGCTAATCAAGGATGCCGGCCTTACTGAAGTGCCGGCTGGCACCGTGACCGCGCTGGCAATCGGGCCGGATGAGGAAAAGAAGATTGATAAGATTACAAAGGATTTGAATGCACTTTGATTATTTCTTGGTCACAAGCTTCGCCTTCTTCACAATATAAACCCCTGAATCCCCTCGCCACACGTTTTCTGCTTCTTCAATAACTAATTTCTTTTTGAAAATCGGCCCATCTATCACAAGGGTTTCATACTCGCCGCCCTCGCCGGACAGATGGATTTTGAATTTCTGATGCAGCTCCTTTAGTTCCCGCAGCGCCGCGGAATCGAATGGCCTGCCCAACCACTTCTCAGTCAATCCATGTGCCGCAACCCCCGCAAATATGGCCTCAAAGCCATCTTTCAGGAATTCAGAAATGTATCTCTCTGGTTCAAGATGCCAGAGCGGGCAGACTGACTCCAAGCCAAGCTCTTCGCAGATTTTTGCAATTCTCTGCCTTTGGTATTCAGAAGCAACCGCACCAGAAACCACACCCTCAATTTTGTATTTTTCTTTTGCCTCTGAAATTGCTGCCCTCAAATCTGCAAGCTCCTCCTCTTTTACACCTTCAGTTTTGCGGAAAATCAGCGGAATGCCAAGAGCCTTTGCCTGAAGTTTCACTAAATCTATGTTTGGAATGTGAAACATGTAAGATGCCTGATTTTTTGATTTAAGCGAAATCAAAACTGTAATCTCGTGCCCGCGCTGCATCGCCAAATACAACGAGTAAGTGCTGTCCTTGCCGCCGGAATAAAGTGATGCGAGTTTCATGTGGAATTATTTTTATTTACTAACTTTGCCTTTTCCACAACCAAATTGTTGCCCTCTATTTTAAATTTAGTAATACCCAACTTCTTGCTGAAATTTGGCCCGTCAAGAACAAGCGTTCTGTATTCCGATTCTTCGCCGGAAATGCTTATGCCGAATTTTGCGTGCAGCTTTTTCAAATCTTCAATTGCCAGGCTGTCAAGCCGCCTGCCCAACCAGCCCTTGTCGAAACCAGAGCCAGCTACTTCTGAAAATATTATTTCGAAGCCTTGGCGTATCTGCTCGCGCATGTATTTTTCAGGGGCAAGCCTCCAGAGCGGAAATATTGTTTTAAGGCCGAGGTCTGCGCATATAGCTTCGATATGATAGCGCTGTTGTTCTGATGCAGCCACGCCACTTACTATGCCCTCTATTTTATATTTTTCCTTGGCTTTTGCCAGCGCCGATTTTATACCCTTGAGCTCTGATTCTTTTGTGCCGCTGGCTTCTGCTAAGATTATTGGTTTGTTTAGTGCGCGGGCCTGCAATTTTGCTATTTCCGCACTTGTTTTATGCAATACTGCCGAGCCGAGGAAAGGTGTAATGGAAAGCAAAACTACTACCTCCCGCCCCTGCTGTTCTGCCAGGTAAAGCGAGTAAGTGCTGTCCTTCCCACCGCTAAAAAGCACCGCAACTTTCATAGTAAAGCTTAAAATACATTTTATTTAAAGCTTGCTGTTTAACATGGTGAAGCTTTCGGTTATAATACCAACCCTCAACGAAGGTCGGAAGATTGGCCAGCTGCTGCAATCCCTGACGAAACAGACATTTAGAGATTTCGAAGTTATAGTTGTAGATGGCAATTCTAACGACGATACAAAAAAAACCATTGCTGCCTTTTCCGAAAAATTGAACATAAAATTTATTGTTGAACCAAAACTTGGCATCGGCAGGGCAAGGAATATTGGGGCTGCAAACGCCGCCGGCGAATATTTTCTTTTCTTGGACGCTGATGTTCTTGTAGCTAAAACTTTTATGGAAAATGCAGTACGCGAGTTTGATGACCGATATTTGGACATTGCAACATGTTATGTAATTCCAATGTCTGACAAGCTTCTTGACGTTGTTCTGCATGAGGCTGCGAATGCCACGATAAACGCCAGCCAGTACCTTTCGCCTGCCGCTCCAGGTTATTGCGTAATTATTACAAAACGACTGCACAACAGAATCGGCGGCTTCAAAGAAGAGCTTAAGCTTGGCGAGGACCACGACTACGGCGAGCGGGCAAGCCAGCTCGGCAAGTTCCGCGTGCTAAGAAATTCCAAAATAAAAATTTCTGTCAGGCGCCTCGATAAAGACGGCCGGGCCAAACTTGTCGCAAAATATATTTACGGCGAACTTTATAGGCGCTTTGTTGGCGATGTAACAAAACCGCTGTTCGCATATGAGTTTGGCCAGCACGAGACTGAAAATACAGATGTGAATGGAAAAAATGTTCTGCGTTTTGGCTTCGAGAAATTTAAAAACACTATCCGCAAGTTTAAGCTATAAATGCGCCGGCTGGGATTTTCTTACTCCTTCGTTTGTGGGTTCATAGAACCCACCGCCCTCTTTCTTTAGGGGGCACGGGTCCTTTCTTTCTGGCAGAGAAAAAAAGGGAGTGAATTGAACCCAGATCATTCGCTTGGAAGGCGAAAGTCCTACCAGTGTCCAACCGCGCGTCGTCCTTTGTGGGTTCGCGAAGCGAATCCCACCGCATGTGGACTGGGCGAGCAGTCCTTAGACTACCGGCGCATACAAGCAAAACGGTTAGACTTTTAAAGGCTTTTTATAACTTAATTTAATGACAATTTTAATCTTCGCCGCACATCCGGATGACATTGCAATCGGCCTCGGCGGCACTGTGGCGAAGTACGCGCGGCAGGGCAAGCACATAGTTTCAGTAATATTTTCATACGGTGAGGGTGCAGACCCGATAAAAGATTCAACAACTTTAATTAAACAGCATACCGCAGAAGCAAAAAAAGCCTCCAAAATCCTCGGCATAAAGGAAACAATTTTCCTCGGGCTCAGCGACCTGGCCTTTGAAAGAGATTCAAAAGAACCCTCGACCGAGAAAAAAATAACAGACATATTTGAAAGATACAAGCCCGAGCTCACTTTTATTCATAAAAACGACGATATGCACTCCGCACACAAGGTTGTTGCAGAAAAAATAAACATTATTTCCAGCAAAATAAATTTCAAAACAACATTTTATGCGTATTACATATTTCCGCCAATCAAACCTGGTCGCAGAAACCAGCCAAAGCTGTACATTGACATATCCGATACATTTCAGCTTAAAAAATCTGCGATGAGCTTATTCAAAACTCAGAAATTATTCTTTTCCTTTTACCAGATTCCAACTACACTTTTACAGAACTGGCTGTCCGGCTTCAAGGCGCGATGCAAGTACGCTGAAATTTTTTACAAGATTTAAAAATTGCCATAAATATTTTGTTTGTTTTTAACTCTTTGCCAGCCCTAACAATTAGGGCATGATACTCGTTGAATAATTTTACATCCTTCGGCAGGTTTGATTCAAAAAAAATTTTAATTTCCGAATATTTTGCATCCGGCTTGATTAACTTTAACTGAGCGAAAATTCTTTTTGTGTATGTGTCCACCACGAACTCTGGCTGGTCGTATGCATAAAGCAAAATTGAGTCTGCTGTTTCAGGGCCGATGCCCCAGATATTCAAGAGCCGTTCTCTAGTAGGTATTTGGTCTTTAGTTGTTGGTTTTTTGTTTAGTTCTAGAAAAAATTTTGCTGCAGCTTTCAGCTTTTTTGCTTTTTGGTTGTTGTAGCCAGCGGGTTTTATAATTTGTGCAAGTTTTTCGTCTTTGGTTTTTAGTATTTTGTTGAAATTAATTAGATTGTTTTTCTTCAGATTTACAATTGCCTTCTCCACGTTCTTCCAGCTCGTGCTTTGCGTTAAAATCGCGCCGATAATAATTTCTTCCCGCGAGTCGCCAGGCCACCAGTACTGCGGGCCATACCTTTCGTACAACTGGCGGTAGATTTGCATTAGGTCCATGCCATAAACACTTTTAAAGATAATTTAACCCTTTCTATTATGCGCCCGTAGCTCAGCTTGGATAACGCATACAAAGTCTGCGGATTTGGTCTGCGACCAAATAGAGCGGCGCACTCCTACGGCAGCCCAAATTTGCCAGAGAGATGCGCAGGTCAGGTGTTCAAATCATCTCGGGCGCGCTTATTCTAAAATAAAACTTAGCTCTCCGCCATCAGCGGCCCCTAGAATCATCTTGCCCAATTTAGATTTCTTATGAATCCTCAGCTCGCCAGTGCGCGGGACTTGCAGCGTGGCGACTTCCCGGCCGGCAATCAGCATCTTCACGCTTCTTGCGGAAGCCGGCAGGTAAATAGAAACGAACTTGCTTGCCTCGCGGAATTTGTAGCTAACGGATTCGCCGGCAGATGTTCTCTCATGGCTGCGCCCTTTCTTTTTGATTGGCACGACAACAGTCTGCTCGCCGTACGTATAAATCTCATACTCAAGATCCTGCGTTTCAAAGTCGCGGACTTCCACGACTGGCCTTGACAAATCAGCTTCTACCATTCCAGTTGGCACTTTTACTTTCATGGCCATTTCAAAAACTTTTTCCACTGCGCCGTCGCGGATGAAAACCACGGTGTCAATTATTTGTGGTATCATTCCCAGCTCGACACGGCCGATAAATCTCTGCACCGAATCGATTGGGTTTGTTGCATGAATTACTCCTGCCAATCCAATTCCCGCTAATCTTAAGTCAGAATACAATCTGAAATCCTCTGTGATGCGCATCTCGTCGAAGATTGTGTAATCCGGACGAGTGAGCAACATTACGTTGTGAATGTCATCGCGATTGCCAAGATTTTTTGAGTACTGCACAACTTCCGGCGGAACTTGTAAGTCCCGGGGCGACTCAATTGTCTTTACAATCTTATTCAGTTTTACATAAACCTTTGCCAATGCCGAGGCGAATGTAGTCTTGCCAGAGCCAGGCGCGCCCGATATTAAAATTCCTGTCGCGGAGTTTTTTAGCCTCTGTAAAAGTTTTGCATTTAATTTGTAGTCCTCAATCTCAAGAGTTGCAACTGGCCTGACCGCGGTTATCTCCCAGCCATCAGAAAATGGCGGCCTTGCAATCACGACTCGAAAATTCTTGAATTGTAAAATTGTCATTCCTGGATTTGTGTATTCGATGAAAGAGCCTGCCGCGAGTTTTGTTTTTTCTGTTACGTCCGCGGCAAATGTTTTTACGTCATGCTGTGTCAGCGGGTTTTCTGATAGCTGGACAAATTGCCAGCTTCCTGGTTTTCCGCGTTTTGCAGTTGGAGCAGTGTCCTCTTTCAAATGTATGGACATTGTTTCAGCGTCAAAAAACTTTTCGATTGCCAGCGCGCCGACTTCACGTGCGGCAACAGGGAGGATTAGAATTGTTTTTACACCAAGTGCCTCGGCCACAGTTGCTTGGACGCGGTCGCCAGTTATTAATGTTGCCTTTAGTTTTACTGCTGTCTCGCGGATTAAATCGTCCATCTCGCCGACACGTGCGCCCTTGATTCTCTCAACAGTCGGCCTCGCGCCATGGAACTCAAATTTTATTTTTCCTTCTGCAGCCAAACTTTGGAGGGTTTTAATTTCCTCAAGCCCCAAAAATCCTTCTGCCTGGTTAAAATTTGCTTGGTGTTCTAATTCAGCAATAACTGCGATTGGTATCACGAGCCTGCCGGCTATCTCACCTTTTTGTATAAGCTCTGAAACCTTCTTTTCTATTATTATAGAAGTATCAGCCACGTATACGTTATCGGTATTCGGTTTCTGGTTTTCGGTTTCTGGTTCTTCTGTTTTGTTCATGTATGTATGACGTAGGCTGGTTTTACTGTGATTTTAAGGTTTTTAAAGCTTATGATTATACTAAGCTCTGGGCCCCGAAAGATCTTCGTGCCTTCACATATTCCACAAACGTCTTTACCCGTGCCAAAGATTTTGCTACATCACTCTTGGCCGGGCTCGGGTTTGTGGCAAGCTTCCACAGAGAAAGATAAGTTCCTGAGAACTCGCGTTCTTCTTTCGAGCCTTCCGACAGCTTGCGGTTGATAATCTGGTGCGCTATGTTGGTGTCATCCAAACCAAAGTTTACTGCCACGGCAACATTCGAGGCCTCAAGCACATGCCTCATTGCCGCGCCAAGAAATTCCAATTCTGAGCGGTGTAATAAATAATCCGCGAACTTCAATTTTTCTTCCGCCTTTGAAATATCCATGCTACTTACCAAAACCAAAATAACTTGAACTCGCCATTTAGGCGAGTTCAAGGAACAGTTCGAACAAAGTTCGACTGGTCAGCCAAAACGAATTTTGGCTGAATGAAAAAGCGCAGTAACTGCCTGTTTTTAAACCCTGCGCTTTTCCATAATTTAAACCTTTCTCAAGCGCCTGCCTTTATTATTGCATCAATTTTGCCAACAAAGCCCTTTGTAAGATTGGAGTAACGCTTTACTGACTCATAGTCTATCGTAGTTAGCCTGTAATCATGGCCGGCCAGCACGTATCTCTCGCCATGCCGGAACCGGATTGCGGATTCTATACCCATGCGCTGAATTTCCTGCATCTTATTCAGCAGGCGGTAAAATTTCTGGTCAAAGTTGTAAAACGGCTCAATCTTATTTCTATAAACTGAAATCATAACCGCAAAATTTGTTGAGAACATTTCTACTCGCTTGTATGTGTGCTCGAATTCTAGCAGGGCATGCAGGGCCTGATTTGCGGCTTTGATTACGTGCTCTGAAATTGCAAGAAGAAACTTTGTCTCTTTTATCATTGGGTAGGTGACGTAAAGCAGATGGTCAGCCAGCTCTATCTCCTTTCTTGCTGCATCTATAAGCTCATAGTACAGTTCGGACATATATATTTACAATTTCTCAAGAATAAAATGTTTTCTACTGTTGTGGCTATGCTTTTTTTATTCGTTTCACAATTACTGGGCCGGCAATGACTAATGTCAAAACAATAGCTAACACAAATGCCAGCACTGATGACACTTCCAACGAGAACACCGCATATAGTATCAGAGCAGTTATTATTGCTAGAACAAAATAAATCATTATAACCGTTTTCTTTTCCATTAGTTTTAATCAATACTATTTATTATAAACCTTTCTGCAACTTTTCCGTTTTTTATTTCCACGCCCTCTTTCCGCAAAAGTTCAATTTTCTTTGTAGTGCCTAAAACGTAGCCGCCGACTTTTCCGTCAGAGCGGACAACGCGATGGCATGGAACTTTAATTACGTTTGGGTTTTTGCTGAGAATGTTTCCGACAGCCCGCGCGGCTTTCGGGTTTCCGCAGGCCGCGGCGAGTGCTTTGTAAGTTATTACTTTTCCTTTTGTTATTTTTCCAAGAAACTCATAAATTATTTTGGAATCTATCATATATACCCCTGGTTTTTATAAACATCTAACTCAATGCGCTTGCTGGCAGTATATTCGTATATCGCGCGCACAAAATCTCCGGCCGCACTTATTTCGCTCGGGCCGTCCAAACCGCGCACAGTTATACAATAAAGTATTCTGCTTTGTTTAACATACATTATGCCGCAGTCGCTGAATAACTGCACGTCGCCTGTGTTGTATATGCCGAACTTATGTGCAACTATTACGTCGTCTGGCAGGCGAGCGACTTTTCGCATATCAACTGTTGTATTAGTCATGAGAGACATAATATATTCTGAATCTTCTGGCTCAAGTGTAGTCGAATAATACAGGCTCGAGAAGATATTTGCCAGTGACTTTGGGCTAAGCAGGCGGCTGTTCTGGCTGCTTGCCCCATAATTAAAGCTCCCTGCCGGGTCTATGTCAACATAATTTAAAAATTTCCACAGAGCATCTTGGCCGACTTGATTTGCAAGTATTTGAAACGCGCTGTTGTCAGATTTTAGAATCATATTTTCAAGCAACGTGCGGAGCGGCAGATATTTATTATTTGTATAAATATCGAGCTGTGGTTTTACCAACGCGATGCCGTTCGCGTCAGCGTGATATTCAAAAGAATCCGGAACTATGAGTGCGCGGTTGATTGGTATTTCTGAATCCAAGCTTAATTTGCCTTGCTCAACTTCTTGCATTATAAGTATGGCAACCGGCAGTTTGTTGAGGCTTGCCGGGAAGGAACCCTCTCGCTGATTTATGCCAAAATTTGCACCATTGCGCAGGTTTTCAACGTAAATGGAAACATTAAGATTATTTTTTGTTATGTATTCCTGCATTGAGCTTCTGAGCGGTTCAAAGTCAAAAATAGTAAAACTTTTTGGACCAACACCAAAATAAGCCTTAGATGACAGAAGCCCATTATTCGCTTTTAGTTCTCTTTCTTTGTAGTCTGCATATTTTGGGTAGACATATGCAAATGCTATTATTAAAATTATTATTGCCACGGACTGCGCGATTGTTATTATTTGGGTTTTGCTTATGCCCTGCTTACCTTGCTCGCCGGCCTGTTCCAACTCGCTCATAAAAATCCTTTTGACATACAGAATTTAAGCTTTTCTTTGCGCAAGTAATTAGGTGCCTCCAGCTCGGAACCGCGGAGGGCTCTGCCCCAACCGCAAAATCGGTTGACGCTTTTGTCGTATTCGGCTTTGCCGAATACAACTATTTGACGCTTCCGGATTTCCCCCGGTCGCATCTAAAGATGCGACTAAAATTATGGTGCCTCCAGCAGGATTTTCTGTACAACAAAACTCGTTTGTGGGATTGATCGCGCGAAACGAAGTTTCGCGGGACAGCTGAAAATGCTTTGCATTTTCATCTGAAATCCCACTAGTTTTCTTTACGGGTTTCGTAGAGCCGCTTTCTTTTCTCAAAAGAAAGGGGCTGTACTATTGAACCTGCGACCTTCCGTTCTTTCGGTGTCGTACGAAACGGACGCTCTACCTAGCTGAGCTATAGAGGCGTGATTAACGCTAGCTATTTGATTTTAAAAAGCCTACTCTGAAAAAAGTTTTTTGTAATTTGTGCTAGTTGCTAGGAAAATCTACGGGCAAATCCCGCCAAAATGTATAAATATCTACGCTGGGTTTAGTAGTACCATCACAAAGCACTATCATTCGCTGACGATCCTCTGGCGTGCCTACGCCCGTGTATGACTGCGCGGGATCATATGCTAGCGCGCGGATTTCTATATGTGCGTGATGCCGCCAGCCTGCTTCGCGCAACTTCTGTATCAATGCAATGTTATCTTTTACGAGCGGTTTGAATAAAACTGCAGAAAGGTCTGGCCGCATAAGTTGCACTTCTCTTGGCAGTTTTTTTGCTAGCTCTAACAATCCCTGCAGTCCGCCATCCAGTGGAGCTAATGTTGGTTCAACAAGATGTCCTACCATGTTTGTTAAGGTTCAATATAGTATTTATAAAGCTTTTGGATACTACGAGAGAATGTATATTATTTATTAGGAGGTTACGCCACCTCATCATCTCTGATGGCGTGCTGTCTTGGCCACGTTTAAAAACAAAGAAAAATCAAAGAGTCCTCAAAAATAACGCCGAAACCGTGGTTTCGGCGAATTCTTACGCCAGCTACACGAGCTGCCGTAAGAATCTTGAAAACATCTCTTCCACAAAGCCCAACTCAAACGAATTTTGGTTTGGCACTATGTGGCTGGCCTGCCGAAACCAGTCCGCCGCTATTGGCGGCTGGGCAGGCGCGGCGGGCTTTGGCACATTTTTTTCCTTTGGCAGTTTTAGCAGCAGGTACTTGCCTGCTGTCTCATTCAACCGAATCAATTTTTCGTACGACATTTTCATTTTGCACCTCCAATGCAATAGGAATAGCCGGAGTAGCCGGCTTCTAATAATACTAAAAATTGATTTATAATAGGGTTACGGCTGGTTGGCAAGTGACGGGTTAATATATATTTTTATATGCTTTTATATATCAGTTAATTTTCTTTTCAAATCCGATATAAATAATCTTCGAGCTGCGGCCTTGCAGGCCCTCAGTCACCGCCTCTTGCTTGATTAGCTTGCGGTTTTCCAGCTTGTCCAGCAATCGCTTTACTGTCCTATCGGATTTCTTGCCGCCGGAACGCTGGTACTCTTCATAAAACTCCCCGAAAATCTTGCCTGCGTGAATCTTGCACAAATCCAGCACCAACCGCTCCTCGTCTGTCAGGTCGGTTGAAGCTTTTATCTTAATCGCGTCCGTTTTTGCTATCGCTTTTTCTGCGTGCTCTGCTTTAATCTTCTTGCTGGCCGCGTTTTCTGCCAGCTCGCCGGCCACTTTCAGCAGGACGATGCCGATGCGGATGTCCTTGAACTTGAAGGACTGCTCAGCTATCTTCTTGACTGCCGCGTCCTCCCAGACATTTTGGTAAAAAGCATATTTGATTCGCTCGCGCAAAATGTCTTCGGTTTCCTGCAGTGAGTATTCCGGAAATTCTACAAGCTCGGGTAATAGCCGCGACTTAACTCTTGGATCCAGATCCTCGCCAAAAGAAAAATCGTTTGTGATTAGCAAAATTGTTTTCTTGGAAATCTCCTCGGACAGCAAATATAAGAAATCATAGTCGTCTGCCTTGTCAACCTCGTCGAATGTAAGGACCGCGCCTTTTCTCTTCTTTAGGATTTCTTTTACCTTCTCCAGAATTTCAGAGGTGTTCATGTTGTGCGTGAATTTAAATCCCAAAGAGTGCGCGATGTTTGATAGGATTTTGAAGGTGGTGTTCTGTGTCCAGCAGTTCACGAACACTACTGGCACATTTTCTGACTCCTCAACTTCTTCTAAATCATAAAGCACGCGTTTTGTTGCGGCTGTCTTGCCGATGCCGGATGCGCCGCGGATTAGCAGGTTCTTGCCATTCCTGTCCTGAAAAAGCGGCTTGATTGCAAGAGCGATGTACTGCTGCTGGCCTTCCCTGTGGGGCAGCAGCTTTGGCACGAAGTCTGGATCCAGCGCGTCCGGGTTTGAGAATAATGTCTCGCTTGATTTCAGGATGTCTGAGGCGATTGACATAACTTTTTAATAACAGGTAGGATTAAATATCTTGTGATGAAAACCTTACCGCGGCCGAAACCTTTAAATACTAACACATAATAAACATATTACACATAATAAACAAAATGGTTAGTATAACCTTAGCTGTGCCGGAAAAACTGAAGAGGGAGATGGAAAAATTCCCGGAGATGAATTGGAGCGCAATTGCCCGCGAGGCGATCAAACACAGGCTGGAAATGCTGCGGAAATTCAGGGCATTTGCACGGGAGAGTGCGTTTACGGAAGAAGATGCTATTTTATTGGGTAGAAAAGTAAATAAAGCCCTTGCAAAGAGATATCCGAATGAAACTCGTGGTTGATGCTAATATTATATTTTCCCTTTTAATCGTAGAAGGTAAAACTGCCGAGTTGTTTGTTAATCCATTCTTACAACTTTACGCGCCAGAATTTTTATTAGAAGAGTTTAGGGAGCACAAAGAAGAAATTTTAGTAAAAACAAAAAGAAACGAAAAAGAGTTTAGCGAAGAGCTGGAGAATATCAAACAACTTATAAATTTCATATCAGAAAAAGACATTCAAGAATTTATTGCTGACGCTAAAGAGATCTCTCCGGATGTTGATGACGTTGCATATTTTGCACTGGCGCTTAAATTAGATTGCTCAATCTGGAGCAATGACAAAAAATTAAAAGGCCAGACAAGAATTAAAATTTATTCAACTGAAGATTTAGTACAATTAAAATGAAACCCTTTGACTGCCACACGCACATTTACGACGATGCGTTTAGCGCGGACTTCGAGCAGATGATTTCTCAAGCGAAGAAAGTTCTTTCTGGCATAATTGTTGTGGGCGAAGGGCCGGAGAGTAACAGAAAAATTACCAAGCTTGTAAACGATAATCCGGAATTTTTGTTTGCCGGCTACGGCATCCACCCGGAATTTGCACATGAATTCACAGAAAAAGAAATTGGAGAAGAAATTAAATGGATTAAAAAACAAAAGCCGGTTTGCATTGGCGAAGTTGGCCTTGATATGATGTGGATTAAGCGAGTTTTGCCAAAACAGATTGGAATAAAAAAAGCAGATGAAGCCTGGCCAAAGCAGCAAAAAGTATTCGAACGGTTTATAGAACTGGCGGATGAGTTAAAAATCCCATTGAATATACACTCGCGCTGGGCAACCAAACACGTGATTGAAACCTTGGAAAAGTTAAAACCGAAAAAGGCGATACTGCACGCATTTTCCGGCTCGGCAGCAGAGGCGCGGCGCGCGGTGGCGCTCGGATATAAAATATCACTCGGTACTTCAATTATGTATGCTGAGCAAAAGCAGAATTTGGCAAAACGCCTGCCGTTAGATACACTCTTGCTCGAAACAGATTCCCCGGTTCTTGCTCCAGTCAGAGGGCAGCGCAACGAGCCGGCCAACGTTGCTCTGGTTGTAAAGGAAATCGCAAGGTTAAAGTGTGTTAGTGAAGCAGAAGTTATTGAAGCCACAAATAAGAGCGTGAAAGAAATATTTAATATTATTTAATACTATTTTACATTATTTATTTGCTGCTTTTTATTCTGCGCCAGTATTTTTCATACTCGTCTAAAAACTTTTTAATTACGCGATCGCGTTTTATGTGCGACCAGAGTGAGACCGCCGCTATGCCTGCGGCAAATGTGGCAAACAGAAAAACTAATAGCGTGGCCGGCCTCGCGGAGAAATAGCGGGCAATTGGTTCACCAATCTCCGATGTTACCTGAAAAGATGCGCTTCCGACTGCACTTGTGCCGTCGGCTTCTGCCCTGACACGCACCAAATATCTGCCGGCTGGCAGCGTGTCAGATACTGCTATCTTGCGCACGATGCTTGCTGTTGTTTCAACAGCGATAGCTTCGCGGCCTGCTGGCAGCTCATTGCCCCCTTCATCTATTATAAAATATTTGACATCGGCATCTTTCCTGCCTGGCCCGCCGAAGTTTGTCAGCTGAACTGTGATTAAAATGTATTTTCCCGGCTTTATTATTTTATAACCATTTACTACTTCAACTAAGACATCCAACAACGGCGCTTCCGTAACTACTATCGCAGAACTTTTTGTATGGCCTCCGCCCGCAAATCCTGCCGAAACAGCTGTCCCGGACTGCCCGCCGAACACGCCAAAGGTTGAGAAGTGTGTTGTCAGCCCGGTAACTTCGTTTATTGACGTATTAACTGCGCCAGGCAGAATGTCCCAGTTTCCGCTTACATTGTTAACGCCATAAACACGCAGGCTGCTTTCATCTAAGCCTGACACATCTGAGTCATCATAACCAATTATAATTGTAGAGTTCGCAAAACTCAGGTTGCTCTGAATCTCAAGAAAATTTCCTATCGCTTCTTTTTGCAGCGGCTGGCTTTGAGTTGGATTTGCGGCCTGTTTTGTTACATTCAAAAAGCCGCCTGACGAAGTGTTGGTGCGAAAAACAAAAGTGACATTAAAATCTGTCCTGACTGTCGTATTTTCAGTCTGGTTGCTTATCTGCACGTCCTCGCGGAAGAAATTATTTGAACTTACAACAAAAAATTTAACGCTGCCAGATGCCGCGCTGCTTATTATTTCATTTGTCAGGCCCTGGCTTACTATAACTGCACCGATGGCCAGCAGAAGCAAGACAAACAGGTGCGGCTTCATCGCTTTCCTCTTCTTTTTATTATTCTCATACTTATTATGATTATTGCTATGAGCAAGACCGCGAGCAGCCAGCCAGTCTCAAAACTTACTATGCGTATCTTTCCACTTCCAGTTGATGTCCTGTTTTCGTAGCTCAAAACTGCCTGAATGTCATACTCGCCCGCATTTAGGCCGCGCGTGTCCCAGAACACTGCTGCTGTGCCTGCTGTGAATGGCTCAACCGAGAACTGCTGGCCCTGCGTCTCTGCAATTTTATTGCTGCCCAGATAAATCTTTAGTTCTGGCCTGACATCTTTTATTGTTTCGCTCCACTGGCTTTCATAATCTACAAAAATTTTTCCTATCGTGTCTTTTTTTATGCTATCGCCGTAAACTTTTATTATATTTATTACTAAATCACCAACCCGAAAATTTGTTTCTGTTGATTTTTTAATTCCGTCGTAGGTTACTTCCGCGTTTGCATGGTACTTGCCGGCAACAAAACCGGCGGTTTTTATTTCTGTCTCCATAGTTTTTGATTCTGTTAGCTTGAGATTTGACTCAGACAAAATTGCTGCGGCTGTTCTTTTGTTTTTTGAGTCAAGTATCTCAAATACCGCCGTGATTTTTTCTATTGTTTCCCTGCCGCGGTTTGTAACCTTCAGGCTGAGCTGCGTTGGCTGGCCTGCGTTCGCATTTTGTATGTAAAACTGATCAATCGTAAGATATTTTCCGGGGACTGGCACTTCAACCAGAACAAACAATTCCACTCCAACCCGTGCTCCAAATTGCCCGCCGCCTGCTGCACTCTCTACCGCCCCGATTCTTACCTTGTGCTGGCCAGGGCTCAAATCATCCGGAAACTTGGCGGTGAATGAAAAGCCGCGGGTTTCTTTCGGCTTCAGGACTGCTTTTATTTGGGACAGCTTAAAATATTTTGCAGCCTCTTCATCGCCAGTAACATAAAGTTCTATTGGTTTTTCTGCGTCTGCTTCATTTACAACAATAAACTCCTGCTTATACTCTTTATCTCCCTGTTCGAAGTCTATCTGGATTTTTGCAGGCCCTATGCCCAAACTATGCGCGATAGGCACTAATAGAGTAACAAGTAAAAACAATAAAATTATTTTTGGTGCTGCCATTTTATATCGCTGCGGAAGCAGTGAAAGTTACTGTTGAAGTTTTGTTGCCTATTGGTTCGCCGGGCGGTATTGTTACATTTATGTGAAAAAATATCTGGTTTATTGTCTGAAAGCTTAGGTTGCGGTAATTTGGTATAATCGGCGCAGATATGTTTAAATTAAACCAGCCAGTAGAATTTATTGTAGAATTAACAGTGCCTGAATTTCTAACATCAGTGCAATTCGCCCCCCACGGTGTTGTCGCGCCAGATGCGTTTCCGCACCTTATCTGATAGTTTGTTGTGTTTTCCATCGTCAAGAACAACGCGGTGGCTGAAATTGATATGTTTACGTCTATGTTTCCGGAATTATTTATCACGAATGGCCCAGGCCTGCCTGCAACCTGAATAAATGAATTATTAAACTGCCCCGGCTGCAGCACTCCGAGGTCAACTGTGTCATTTACAAGAGTTATTTGAACCAGGCTCTTGACTGTAACATTTGTGACTCCGGTCGGCGCACCTGTAATCTGCGCCTGATGAAAATTAACAAGGGTAAGCGAAGCAGCTATGAATAATAAAAATATAACTAGTCTAGCAATGCTCTTATGTGTTACTGCCATCTCGGCCCCCTTGTGCCAGCTATCAAGCCACTAACTGGAATTGCCGCTTCTGTGTTTTCCTGCGTTTGATTTTCAGGTGCAACAACCTGCACCACAACTTTACCGGTGGCCATCGACCTGCCTGGCTGATCATGCTGGCTGGCATAGGCAAAGGCGACTGCTGTGAATAAGATGAGGGCTAACATTAGCAATGCTTCCCCCCGCCCTCCGTGCTTTTTAATTTTACGCGCCATTTACTTTTTCCCAAGCAGCTCCTTTAGCTTGTGCTTTATGATTTCTTCTATGTCATCTTTCTTGCCTGCTGTTGAAAGCTGTGACTGCATATAAAACTCAAAGCCCTTTGACATCTTCAGGCCGCGCTCTGAACAGAATTTTTTATATTTGTTATAGAGATTTTTATCTACGAACAGTGTGATTGCTTTTTTATTATCTGTGGCCATTGTTTTGCAGCGCAAAGCGTTGTTGTTTAATACTATTTAATAAAATTTAACAGTATTTAAAGCTTTCTTAGCCTGCGCCAGACAAAAACTGCCGCATCTCCGAACCGCAGGGGGCTCTGCCCCCTTCAGTTTGAGGGTCTTCCAGATACCCCCGATGCCATCTCCGATGGCATAAACTCTAACTTTTCCGAATCGCATCAGCTTTTTCAATATACTCCAATACAACTAGCGATAGCGACTCTTCTGAAGCTTGCGCCAGACAAAAACTGCTGCGTCTATTATTATGATAAATACTATCGCAGCAATAAGCAGGAAATCCAGCTTTGGGCTGCTGGCTGGCACGTCAGTCACAGAGCTGCCTGTAACGCCGGATGAAACGCGGACTGACTTTTTTACCGAGCTTTTGCCGAAATAAACAACTACGTCTATTTTATAGTCGCTTGCCTTTGCCAGAACACTATTCAGCTCTGCTGTTAGTGTTTCTTCTTCTCCGGCTGGCACTGGCTTGCTGGCCGTTTTAACATCTCCCGCGCCGGTATCGGCTTCTATTTTGGCCTCGGCATAAGCGTCCGCGCCGGCATTGCCGGAATTTCTTACATTTACTTCTAGTTTAGCGCCGCCATCGCTTTTTGATATTGAAACGCCCAGCAGCGCTATCTCTGCAGACTGCTGGCCTGCCGTATTCTGGCCGATTTCTCTGGTAGGATTTCCAGCAGAGCCAATGCGAAAAATTGTCTCAACGGCAGCAACCGCGGATATCTGCCCGCCGCCCGTTTTTACTGCTGCGCCGATGCGGGCTTCGTCACCCTTTGGAAGCGCTGCCGGCCAGTGCACTTTTATTTTAATTCTTTCCTCTTTATTTGCGCCCAACGCCAAGGAATCTGACGGCAGTTCCAGATAGCCGGCCAGCGGGCCTTTTTTATATAACTTTATTTCATTTGCCTGCGGCGCATTATTTATAATTATTATTTCGTATTCTGAAATTTGATTTGGCGCGAACTCTGCATTAATATTACCTGGCGCGATTGCTATCGCTTCCGCAGCCTGCGGCAGCAGGAGCAGGCCTGCCAGCAATATAATGCCTGCCATTGTTATTCTTGTTTTTCCTTCCATATTTAACACTACTTAATACTATTTAATACTATTTAAATGCCTTTTAGGTATTTAAATTCGTGAAGCTGGGCTTCACGTTATTTAAATGCCTTTTGGCATTTAAGCCCGCAAACCTATGTTTGCGTTGTTTAATACGCCGCTGCCGCGGTGAACGTTACTGTGGAAGTAAGATTGCTTGGCGGCTCCTGCGCAGGTATTGTTACGTTGATGTGTGCGCGAATCTCATCGTTCCCATCTGTAAAGTTAGTCATGTTTGCTATCATTACTGGCGAGCCGGCCAGCGGGATGTTAAGGAATGATGCGATAAGTTCTCTTACTGCATCCCGAACTGAACCTGTTTCATTTACTTCTGACTTGAATTGAAAATATATATTGGGATTTAGTATGCTGGTAAATATGCTTGTTGATTCAATTGTTATGTTTGTTGCAAAATTTCCGGTGTTGTTTATTACGAACGGCAGTGGATTGTAGCCTGCGTCCGTTCCTGTGCTGTTAAAACCGCCTGGCTGTAGCGGCGCAAATGAAACATCATATGGGTTTATACTTATGCTTATAGTTTTTAGCAGTGAGAAATTCTGTATGAATGTTACATTTGTATTGTTGCTGCTGTCGTTCAGCATTATGTACCAGCCGATGTTCTGGCCTCCTTCCAAACTAAAGTTAGTCCATGTAAAATTTACGAGCTGTTTTGTGGTGTTTCCGCCAAGCTGCTGCGGCGAGCCGTACTTGCCTGTCCAGTTTATCCATGTGCCTGTTTCATTTGTAACAAGATAAGCCCATGTTAAGTTTGTTTCATCCTGCGCCTGCGCGGACAGGTAAAGTTCCCCGAACTGCGAGAGTGAGTTTGCGCTCTGGGCCTGCGTGTCCCAGGTTGGCGGGGTTGTATCTGTGCCTGGGCCTGGACCTTGGCCTGTCGGATTATATGTCTGCTCAGTAGACCACGCGCTTCTTGCAAATCCAGTGTCTATTGTTTGAACAGACCAATAGTATGTTGTATCATTCGGAATCGCCAGCGAAACCCTCTGGCGCTTTTGCATGTTGCCGAACAACCCGCCAGCTGATGGGCCACCACCGCCATACGCGCCGGAAGTTATATTCTGACAGCCGGTGCATGTTCCAATGCGCAGATTGTAGTAAAGTCCGCCAGTTGGTGTTTCTGTATCTGAGCCTGCATTCCACGTGAAGTTTATGCTGTTCAAACCATTTGAAGCGGTGCTGAACGCCGTTGGCGGGCTTGGCTGTGTGTTTGTATTGTTCAGGTGTATGTCATTTGTATAAATTTGCGTTACGTTCTTCCCGCCGGCAGGTGTTGTCTGGCCAGTAACCAACAAATCCAGATCAGAATCGTTTGTAAAATCAGCAAGCACTATGTCGCCGTGATTCGCTGGAGTAATTTCAGACTCAAACGGAACATTATTCTGAAAATTTGTGTTATTATTAAGATAAACCTGAACATCTGCCGCAGGTGTTGTTGCATTATTAAAACCCTGCGCAACCAAATCAAGCCAGCCATCATTATTAATATCGCCAAACGCGGCGTTGCCATTGATGAGCGGCGTAATATTGGCCTGCCATGTCGCATTTTCCATAAGCGCGGTTTTGTTATTAATATAAACCCTTGCTGTCTGTGGTTGCCGACCAGCTATCAACTGTATTAAATCCATCAGACCATCGTTGTTTATATCTGCAGCATGCAATGTAGAAGTTGACGAGTTAGTAAGATTAACACTAAAAGTAACATTATAGTTGAAGTTTGTTCCGTTGTTTGTATAAATCCCTGTTTGATTGGTCAGCGCCTTTTTGCCCGCTATCAGCAAGTCCAGCCTTGTATCATTATCAAAGTCCGCAAGCACAATAGATGAGTAATTCAGTCCCATAAGCTCGCGGCTGAATGCTGCGCTGTAATTCAAGTATGTGTGGTTGTTAAGATAGACGCCAGTCCATGAGAAATGCCTTGTCAAAGGCGCTACTGTGAAAAAGAATTCTGCGGTGCCAGATACTACTGCATCTGGCCAGCCATCGTTATTAATATCGCCAACCGCTATTGAGCCGTTATATATTGGCGTGAGGTTCGCGCCCCACGTGCTGTTTGCAACAAATTTTGTTCCATTATTCGTGTAAACGAAAATCTTGCGGTTTGGCAATAATATTGTATCGTTCTGCCCGGAAATTATCAAATCAAGCCTGCCATCATTATCAAAATCTGCCAATGCCAGCGCCCCACCGCCAACCGGCGTTATATTCGCCTCCCAAGTCATGTTATGTATCATGCCGTACAGATTATCACTTGTTTTTCCGTAAGTATATACGCGCGTGACTGGGCTCGGAATTGTTGTACTTAAATTCAATCCCATTATTACAAAATCCATAAAACCATCATTGTCAATATCGCCGGTAGCTATCGCA
>JACOYC010000002.1 GCA_016182015.1 Nanobdellati archaeon
TGCAATGTCGGGCCTTGTCCTGCCAATAGAAGCAGAAGTTACTGTGGCCAGCGGAAAGCCGCGCGACATCTCAGCAACCGGAAAATTAGGGCAGATTGCAAAAGAAGCAGTCACAAATGTTTCAGCAGTTATTAAAAAATTATTTGCAGAGGACATAAAGAAGTATGATGTTTACGCACAGTTCCTGCAAACATATGAAGGCGTGGAAGGTGACTCGGCATCGATTGCAGTCGCAGTCGCAGTCATATCTGCCTTGAAAAATATACCAGTAAAGCAGGAGATTGCGATGACTGGCTCTCTTTCTATTCGGGGTGAAGTCCTGCCAGTGGGTGGCGTAACACAGAAAGTTGAAGCGGCAATCGAGGCTGGCCTGCAGCGCGTTTTAGTGCCGCAGTCCAACCTAAAAGATGTTATACTCGCGAATGGAAAAGCTAAAATAGAGCTTGTGCCTGTCAGAGACATAGTTCAGGTGCTGGAGCATGCGCTGGACTGGAAGGGCAATGAAGAAGTGCTGGCCCAGCTGAGGAGAAAAAAATAACAAAAACCACATATGTAGTTTTTGAATACTCAATCACGATGTGATTTCGTATGAATAGAATAGAAATTTCAGATGAAACAATAAAAAGAATTGATGAGCTTGTAAAGGCTGGCAGGTTCAAGGACTTAAGCGACTTCATCAATCAGGCAATCAAGCTGTTAGTTTACGCAGAAGAGAACAAGGAGCAGTTCCAGCAGATTGTGAAACAGGAATAGCTTGACGATATGTTAGATTGTTATTGAAACGTTTGCATTTAGTTATTTTAATTTCTCAATCGACTTCAAATCTTCAATTCTCTTTCTAGCATCAACAGCCGGCCTGAAGAAGTGCCAGAAAACCTTTTGCAGCCACGAAACCCAATCTTCTTCGTAAATTTCGTAATAAATATAAGTCCTGCCTTTCAATTCTCCTGTTCTGTATTTTTCCGGCGATTTTACTTCTCTTAGCCTTGCGACTTTGTTGTCAACAACTATCGCGCGCAATGGCTGTTCCGCATATCGGATTTCAATTGCATCGCGGCCGATTCTATTATTAATTGCCAAAACTTTTTTAATATTTTCAATTCCCGCAACATCAATCCGTGTTAAAATTTTAATATTAACATTTCTTTTTGCTAATTCTTCTAAAACGTCAAGCACATAGGTTTTCCCGTGAATGAGATTTGCTAAGGAAAGATTGCCAGAGAAGATGTAAACCTCACTGCTGGCCTGCCTGAGCAAAGGAATAATATTCATATCGCGCCCCAACTCTTCGGGATCAACTATGCGCATGAACGCTCGCCTTTTCTTTTTGTCAACGAATTGGTAAATATCTAAAGGCGAGAAATCCTCTTTTTTTCTGCCTGCTTCGATTTTTTTCAGAAGCTGTTCCTGTGCTTCTGAGGCGGCAGGCCTCTCCGTGTTTCTCCAGAAAACTATTTTCAGCGCGCCCTTTGTTCCGCCACGGAATGTTTTAACTCCGAGCGTGCCATGCTCTTTTGAAATTCTTTCCACATAGGCATCGGCCGTCCTCCAGTTTACCTTCAGCAGCAGCGCGATTTCCTGAATTGTTCTGGGCAGGGCGTAAACAAATTCCTCAATTTTCTTCGTAATTTCCTGGCTAAGCATGTTATTTAATACAACACTTAGTATATAAATTTATCACAAATAGCTATATTTTATACAACACCATATTTAACTAGAGCCGACATGAAAGCTGTAATAACTGGCGGGCCAAATTGCGGGAAAACATCCCTAATAACTGCGTTTGCGGAACTTGGCTACCAAGTAGTGCCTGAAGCTGCGGAGCTGGCCATCAAGGAGATGCAGGCCCAAGGCATTTGGAACCCCGCTAAAATGGACTGCATTCAGGACTTACAGCAGAGAATTCTCGACAAGCAAATCGAACTTGAAACAAAAATAAACCATCGCAAGCTGCCAATATTTCTCGATAGGAATGGAGGAATAGAACAGCTGGCCTACTGCGGACTTTACGGACTTAAGGTGCCGGACGGCATAAGTAATTACATGGCGGACAGGCAATTCAGCCGCGTCTACCTGCTCGAACGAGTGCCAAAGTGGAGTGTAAACGGAATCCGCTACGAAAACGAGCAGACTGCCATCGCAGTACACGAAGCGCTGGCCAGCGCATATGAGCAGCATGGCTACAACGTCGTTCGCGTACCATTATTTTCGCAGCCACAAATAGCTGACGAAAAAACCGCGATAAAAAAAGCAATAGAAACAAGAGTAGAATTTATTCTGAAAGATTTATTTAACGGAGGTCATAACAATGCCGCAACAGCACTTGCAGAAGCCACAGCTTGAGATTGAGGCAAAACTTTTTCTAGAAGATTTCGAGCTGCTGTTGTTAAAAAGCAAATTGCTGAAAGATCTTTCCGGCGGCGACGTTTACAAAGAAAAAAACTTCGTTTACAAATGCCCTCAGATGCGAGCAGGCGAGTTTCTAAGAATCCGGCAAGAGGAATTAACAGTAAACAAATGCGGCAGGCTTCACCACGGCGGAAGATGGACACTTCTAACTTACAAAGGAAAAAATACTGGACGTGCGTTAAACGTACGTGATGAAGTCGAGCTAGAAATTTCCCTGGGCCAAAGGTCCAACGCAACCCTCGAAGAATTGCTTGCCGTTCTGGGCTTTTCATTTTATTCAAGCTATGCAAAGGAGAGACAAGTTTACAATTTCAAAAATCCCGAGTGTGATGTTTTTCTTGACGCAGTCTGGCAGATTCCAAATGGCGCACGGCAACAGTACATCGAAGTTGAAGGACAATCTGAGCGCGACGTGCTGGCAATTCTTGAGCGGCTTGGCCTGGCTGGCAAGCCAATCATTCGCGAATCATACGCAGATATTTTTGCGGAGGTAAAAAATGGAACAGATGTTAGAAAATAAATCAACACGAGACATAGTTGAATCATTTGTGGAAAAAACGCCAAAAGTGCATAGCATAGCAACGATAATCCGTGGTATTGAAAAAGTCCTTAGCTACGCACCTTACAAAACAAAAGTAGACCAAAACGAGCTAGATATTGCACTAAAAAATCTGATTGGAAAGTATTTTTTGCTGGATATGTGCAAATCCTATCAACTAGTAGATTCAAAAATATTTGGAGTTACTAAGGCACTTGAAGTTAAAAGAGATTACTCTAATGAAAAATACGGATTGGAATTACCTATTTTTGCAAGAGCAATTGTTGGAGAAACAGATGAATGGACGTTTAAGCGCGAAATTAATTATAAAGCATATGGAGACAGATTCGAGCAATTCGCTGTTGAAGTACGATCTGACATTCCCTTTCTACCTGACGATGTGCGGGCAGAAGGCAGGCAGGCCAAAGCTTACGCGCACCAAGCTTACGCAAGAGCATTACAGCAGCAAACATTAGGCGATGTTTTGCTGTCGAGGCCGGACTTACATCCAGACGCGTCGCAGGCGAAGCTGGAAGTTTTATGGAAGCCTAGGCCGCAGGATTTAAAAATTAGCGTAACTAAAATCAGGCCAGACCCAGATCCAATTTTGCTTTTGGTATGGAATAATAATCCATATCTCGTGCACACGTGGAACGAATCCGGAGAAGAGCCTTTCTTGGACATGCTCAGAAAATTTATGGGCCAGAAAACATTGGACGACGCGTTGAGGGCGTGAAATGGAAACCACACAAACTTTTCAAGAGCGCAGCAAAGAAATGGATTACGAAAGGGGAATTTTATCTGCCGTGCTTTATTTTTCAACAACGTGCAGCGATAGCATTAAGTTGCCGACAATTGATGAACTTGTGCGCGGTGAAATTGTTGACGCGATTGCCGAATATACGACAGGGCACAAACAACATCACAAATTATGGCGCGGCGAGGATTTGGAGCATCGAATGTGGCTTCGCGGCGAGGAACAAACAGCGCCAGTAAAGCGGAAACTGCCAGATAAATTAGAAAACGCATTTGCAAAACTGCTGGAATCCACATACGAACGGGATGAGATGGGCGACGGAGGCTGGCATTCGTGGTTTAAAATGTATTTCAAGTCGCCTGTGTTCGGAATTTGCGGTACCCCGTTTATATCAACATACTCGCTGTCCATGGAGCTCGTAAGGAAAGTCCAGAAAGAGATTCTGCCAAACTTACCAAAAGAAGAAGTTGCCGCGCTGGAAGAGCTTGGCAGGATTATGCGTAAGTATGTAGATATGGATTTAAAACATATTGCTAAAAGTTACTGCTGGTAATTAAACAGCAATTTTATTTCCTTCAATCGCAAATTTTTTATTAATAAATTTCTCAACAACCCAAATATTTGTTTTCGTATGCTCTGTAATTTCTGACGTCACAAACTCGCCGCCGAACAATCCCAGAAAAGGAATTAGCTGATCTGCAAGGTGTTTATCCACAGTCGCTGAAGAATTAATTTCTTTCATCAAGCCATCCGCGCATTCATTGCCGACATCTTCTGCTTTTTTGCCTCTTTCGCCCAAAGCAGAGCAGGCTAATTTGCAATTCGCGTACAAAGCGTGCGCGTAGACCGCAGAGCCGGTTGATAATGTTTTAGTGTAATCCGTAAATACCTTAACTAAATAATCCACTGGCAACCCATTTCTAAATCCGGCAACTTGCCTGTCAGCCACGTTTGCAGTTTTCAAATCTTCCGAAGCGATTGAAAAAACTTTTAGGTTAAGCAATTTTCCTCGTTCTGTTAAGTTAAGCGGCTTGTAACTCTTTGCGGGCTTAACTTCTACCTTCACGATGCCGCCACCCTTTGGAAAGAATCCATATTTTTCCACGTTTGCAGTTACAATCAAGCCAAACTTCTCCACATAATCACAAAAGATGTTTTGAAAATACTCAATCGGCGGCGAGTGCAGGGCGTGCGTGCCGCCCCTGATTTCCAACCGAACAGTGCCGGGCGCAAACGCAGCGATTGGAATTAATGTTTGTAGCACTAATGTAATCGCGCCGGCAGTCCCGATGTCAAACCTAAACTTGCCGAATTGTATTTTGCTAGGCTCGAAAGTTAATTCTGTGGAGCCTAACTCTGCTCCGGAAACTTTTGCATTGCATAATTCTGCCGCAGCCTTAACTCCAGTCAAGTGTTGCGGTTGCAGGCCAGGGTTGCTCCTATTGGCGCGGATGTTTGTAATTTTGATGGGCTTGCCAGTCACAGCTGACATTGCTATTGCAGTCCTGATTATCTGCCCGCCACCCTCGCCATAGGAGCCGTCGATTTGTATCATTTTATGAAATATCTAAACATATTTTAAAAAGTCGTCCCTTGTTACTATTGCGTCTTTGAGTATTCCATTTAATGTGCCAATATCAAGTTCCGGATGCAGTGGAATTGTGATAAACACCTTGTCATTTGTTAATGTTACGTGGCTGCCCTTTTGTCTCAGAACTCTAAAACTAAAATATTTTGTTAAAATTTTCAGAACTTCGCCGCCAGAAATTCTTGGCAGTTTAGGCATAGTCTTTTGAAATTATTTTGTGGCCCGTAAATTGCAGCTGGCCATGCTCAATGGCATAGTCTGCCATCGCTTCCAAGTGGAGTTCGAGGGCTTCCTTCAGGTTAGCCTTTGCCTGCGTTTCTGTCTCACCCTGCGTAGTAACGCCTAATTCTGGAATTCTTGCCACCCAGAATTTTTCACCTTTCTTAATTTCAACTGTTATTTTCATTTTAACCTATTAGTTAGTGGCTATTGCACTTTTAAGCATTTCGTATTGAATCGGTTACTTGCTGGCCACTATTGTTATTGTTGCCAGACCAATCCAGATTGGGGCAAGTGTTGGCAGGATTACCGTAACTGGAATTGCTGACACAGTCAGGAAAGTCCCGAATAGCAGGCTTGCCGCTGTTGATATGCTAAAGCCAGAGATAGGGCTTGTCCAAAGCACTTGGAGCGAGGGCAGGAAGTATTATTCAATCAAAGACAAAAAAATAGTTGAGTTCCTGCGGGAGCGAAAGCCAATACCAGAAGAGTTCAGGCAAAAGCCGCCGCACGAAATAGTTTTGGATATGTGGCAGGATATGAAGAAAAGGCTGGATAGGATTGAGAAGAAACTTAATTCTATTTCAAAGTAACCAAAACATATTTAAGATTTACGCATGTTAAATTAACTATGACTGGTGTTGATGATTTTCCAAGTGTGTTGGTTGGGGCAGGGCGTATACCCAAAAGCGCAAGCTGGCGTGACCCTAAAGATACAACCGAACCACGCTGGTATTACGCTGCAGTTCCAACGAGCGGTTACCTGCCTGAAAAATCGGATATTGCTGAGTTCGTAAAAACACGGCTTCGGGATGAGACAATAGAGGTGCTTGCCCGAAGCATAATGCTTGATATAAATTTCCGTCATGAGCTTGATTCTGGTAAAACGTTTTCAATAATAAACTTACCTTATGCGCTGACACAATTGGACGACCGCATTACTACTGAATTTAGGCCACTAACTCCAAGTGAGATGTCAGAATTAGCAATACTTTGCGATGGCCATGCGAACAAGTTACGTTCGCCGTACGGTCTTAGCGATTAATTACGTATTCTTTTTAAACACCAACATACAAAAATAAACTATGTTAGACATCGAGCTCTTTAGAAAAAACCCTGACGTTGTAAAGGCAAGCCAGAAGAAGCGAGGCCAGCCCACAGAGTTAGTTGAGGAAGTCACTAGGCTAGATGAAAAGTGGCGCGAATACCTGCAGCAGGCCGAGAAGCTCAAGCACGAGAGAAATATTATTTCTGAAAGCATTAACAAACTCAAGAAGGCAGGCAAGTCTGCAGACGCAGAAATAAAGCAGATGAAGGATTTTGTGGAAAATCTGAAAAAGATAGATCAAAAGGCGCAAACTACGAAGATGATGCGCGACAAGGTTTTGCTGGAAATTCCAAACCTAATTGAAAAAGATGTCCCGCTCGGAAAAGATGAGACAGAAAACAAAGAAATTAAAAAGGTTGGAAAAATTCCAAAATTTAAATTCGCGCCAAAAGACCACCAGGATTTGCTTGTTGCCTTGGATTGTTTAGACACAGAACAGGCTGCCAAAGTCGCGGGAGCAAGATTTTACTATCTAAAAAGCCATATTGTGCGGTTAAATCACGCGTTAATGGATTTTGCAATGGATTTTTTGGGCAAAAAGGGATTTACGTTTATCCAGCCGCCGTACATGCTGAACAAAGCGGCGGTTTCCGGCGCAGTTCACATCTCCGCATTTGAGGATGCAATTTACAAAATTCAGGATGAGGATTTGTACTTAATTGCCACAGCAGAACATCCGATTGCAGCCTACTTGAGAGATAAAACAATTGATGGGAAAAAACTGCCGATGCACTTCGCAGGCATTTCACCGTGTTTTAGGAAAGAGGCTGGCACGCACGGCAAGGATACTAAGGGAATTATTCGAGTACACCAATTTGAGAAAATTGAGCAGTTCTCGTTCTGCCGCGCGGAGCAGGCAGAAAAGGAGTTTGGCTTTCTTCTGAAAAATCTCGAAGAAATTTTCAAGGCGCTAGAAATCCCCTACCGGTTAATTATCTTGTGCTCTGGCGACACTGGAAAAAAGGATGCAAAAACAATTGATTTGGCGGGTTGGTTCCCTTCACAAAATCAATACCGCGAATTGGCATCATGTTCAATCCTGCGGGACTACCAGGGCAGGCGCTCAAACATAAAATACAGTTGGGATGGAAAAACGCAATTTATGCACACGCTAAATAATACTGCAATCGCAACAGAGAGAACGATGGCCTGCCTAGTGGAGAACTTTCAGCAGGCCGACGGCTCAATTAAGATTCCAAAAGTGCTATGGAAGTACTGTGGGTTTAGGGAAATCAAAAATAAATAATTATCTGGCGCTTCGCCCGCGGGCTTCCATTGCCCGTCTAAAGTACAGCCCACCACATTTATAAACTTTTCCATATGGCGCACAGTATAAGCATGCAGCATCTAAAGATATAGAAATACGCGAACTCAGAAAGTTTTTTATGTCTTGTGCAAGCTGGCAACATATGATGCCAGAACCATCTGCCCTTGAAGTCATTGTCGGCTCGCCAAGGTACGAGCGCTTCATGTCAGGCCAGCAGTCAGTCATCGATCTGCGGAACATAGCAGCGGTTGCGGCGCAGACACAGGGCTGGGGCAGGGCATTCAGCGAGCTGGCCAGCGGGAAAGTTGAATATGTAACTTCTGATGGCAATGCGCGAGTAATAGATTTTGCCAAAAAAATAAAATCCGCAAGACAGATTGACGATCCGACAAATTTCAGGCGATATTTCACAGTACTTTCTGTTGTGGATTTTCTGACAGATAAATTTTCAGCTGATTTTCATTCAGGCCAGCCTTTCAACGGAGTAACTGCGCAGACTGTAATGCATTATGCAAACATCAGTGTGAGCGACAGTTACAATTGCCTGGTTTGGCTTGCAAGAGACGGCTTTCTCACCAGAAAAAAAGTGCACGAACTGCCAGAATGGATTGTATTTTCAGAAAAAATACAGAAAGAAAAAGAAAGTGCTGGCAAGCTTGCAAAGTTAAGTACAGAGGAACAAAAAGAAATAGCTCAGCTTAAAAAAGAGTCCGAACAGGCGTTAAAAAAATTAAATGAAGCACTAGCTAAGGAACTGAATTTCCTCGCTGAAAGTGATAAATCTGTTGAGCCACTACTTGATCTGCATAGTCTGGATGAGCGTAGCGACAGCACTAACAGGGCGTTGGCTGCCAATAGATACTATGAACGCCTAGAAGAAACTTTGTCAAAAAAATTACGAGCCCAGCTTGCAGAAATTAGCAACACTTATGCGGAAAGAAAAGCAGCGCTGAAAGCGGAGATAACGCCCGAGGAGCGCGAGCTATGGAATTTCAGCAAGTCTTTGCCACAGTATGCTTATATTATTTCAGAGCAGGGCAGGCAATTCCTGAAAAAAGCGCAGGATAAATACCCTGCCGGCGTTCAGGGCTTTGGAACTATTTTGCAGGAGGTTGACAGAAGGATATCTGCGCTCGGTTTGCTGCACAAGCCAACTTTGCAATTGAGCTTGGCGCATATACTTGAGGATAAATTAGAAGACATAAGCTTTGGCGTGCACAGAGAACTTTTGAATGAGTGGGGCCAGCTGCCGGAGGACCGCGTACTGCTGTTTTACCTGCGCTCAGCACCATTCGTTTTTAATCTGGCTGGCGGAAGAACGGAAACCAAAAACTTAAGTTACATCGGGCCGGCAATAGAAGGCAGCGCTTCTTTGGCAAAGATTTATGTAGACAAGGATGGCCGAGTTATATCGCACAACGGCGCAGTTTCCGTACTGGGCCTGTTCGCCATGTCAGAACAGGAAGATGAAAAACTCAGAGGCACTGCAAAAAGCGCGGCAGCGGAACTTGAGGCAGGCCTGCCGCCGAAATACGGCTTGGAACTGCGCGAGGACATAAGATACGGAAAAATCGCACTGGCGACAACAGATGCCGAGACCGCAAACTGCAATAAGTTTGGCATAGCATACGCAGGTGCAAGAATAACAGCTTTTGATGTGCAGGGCGTTGAATCCGTTAAATTAATCGGCGAAGATACAAGAGTATCTGTGCCAGAACAGCTTGCCAGCGCGTACACATTGGTTTTTTTGCCAAAATTCTTTGATCCCAAAGGCATTAAATTTCGGCCCAGATTGAAATAGAAATGCAATAGAAAGCTTTAAAAATATCAATATTGAAATTAAAATGTATTTAAAATGGTGTTGCAAAACAAATCAGAAAGAAAAGTAATAAAGCAAACTGATGGAGTGTTTGCAAGCAGTTTTAGCGCAGAGCAAAGCACTTCGAAAGGCCAAAAAATGAAAATTCTCGCAGTCGGCTGCCTGCATGGCGACCTGACGCAGGCAAGGAAGCTGGCAGAGCAGGCCAGCAGGGAGCAGGTAGACCTAGTCGTGATTACCGGCGATTTCACGCAGTCAGAGAATCATACGCCTGGCCTGTTTAAAGTTTTTAAGGACAAGGGCTTGAATCTTGCATTGATACCGGGCAATCATGAGTCGCCTGCGTTTGCTGAGGCGTTGGCAAAAAAATACGGCGCATTATTTCTGCACGGCTATTACGCGAAGTTTGGCGACGTCGCATTAATAGGCGCTGGCTCAGCAAACTTTGGCATATTTGGCCTGAGCGAGAAGGAGCTTTATGATTTGCTGAAAAGGAGTGCAGACAGCGTCAAGGGTGCAAGAAAGACCATTCTGTTTACGCACGCACACCCAGCCGGCACAAAAATAGATTTTGACGGCAGGTTTTTTGGTTCGGAGGGAATCAGGCGGGCAATTGATAAACTCCAGCCAGATATTGCAATCAGCTCAAACATTCATGAGGCGGAAGGGATTGAAGATTTAGTTGGAAAAACTAAAATTATTTCTGTGGGAAAGAGCGGAAAAATAATAGAAATTTAATAAGAAAAAAATAATTATTCGGATTTTTGTTCGGGCGTTTGCTCGGGCTGCTCAAGCTTTTGTTCAAGCCCTTGCTGCGCCGGTTCTTTTTGCTCAAGCCTTTTCCAGCCAATAACCGCAACGCCGTGCTCCCTAAGTTGCTCTAGCTTGTAGTGCTCTGCGGGTTTCCATGGCGTTGTGCGCTTTACCTGCCTTGCCGCAAACCTGCCCGTGTAAAAGCGGTTCTCTGGGGCTTGTTCTACCGCCGCATATTCCTGATATAAAATTGCTGTGCCAAGCTTGAATGGCCTGTCGCGCACACGAAGGTCTACCCTGCTGCCTGCTTCAATCGCGCCAAAATATGGTGTCCATGCCTTCAGTGCAATTGCGCCTGATGGTGGAATAACTACCGGATCAGTTGACCTTGACAATCCGAGCAACGCCCACTCGCCTTGCAGCTGTTCATCACTGGCGCGCTTAAATAACTCGGGGCTAAAATTTGCTACGTGCGTCAGCACCGCAGACACCTCTGCGCCCTCTGCTTTAGTTTCGGGATCGTACCTTACAAAAGTTACCCTATCCCCTGCTGCAAAATTCCTGTCGTTTAAACGCGGATCAACTCGCCTTTGTCCGCTGGCAATTGCCAAATAATTCAGTTCTTGTGTTTTTAATCTGTGTTCTCCCATGTGGCACCCCGCAGAGCCCACCATACATATTATATATAAATATTCGTTGGGTAAAACATATATTTCAAAGTAAACAATTAACTTTTAGACGTTATTGCGGTAAAATTATCAAAGTGTAAACTTTATAAAAATTCGCTTCATCCCTCGCGCTGCACAAGAAAAGCTCTGTGGAGTTTTTCTCTGGACCCGCCTAAACGGGAGAGTTAATGTTATATTGCCTGTTTTCTATTAGTTATTATGACACTTAAAGCGCTATTCGGCCACCCGAACAATGATTATTACTTAGGAAATTTCAGCACGGAGCTTTATGAGGCGATAGTGCTCTTCGAGGATTATCTGAAAAATACAAGGATTAAATTTGTGTTTTTCCGCCGCATAGAAAGATGGGACTTGCTCAGCATAAAAAATTTTGAATTGGCATTTATTTCAAAAGCAATTGGGTTAATGTCTGCTGAAAAAAAGGAAAATCTCGAAATGCTAAAACACACAGACAGGGCCATGACACTGCTCAACGAGGCCATAGAGCGGTCATCAGAAATAAAAAAAGGCGCGCTTACTGGCATAAGGGCAAGGGTTTACGAATTTCGCAGCCTGCTTTTGCGTCTTAATGCTGTGCTGCTTGAGCAAGTAAGGTTTTTGGAGCACAACAAGACACTAGAAAATTTTAACGCGCACAAAGGCGAGCTGGAGCAAGAGATAGCCAGAGAAGAGCAGTTGATTCAGCAAAATCGCGAGACAGCAAGATTCCTTGAGACGGCATCAGAAGGCGAGGCAAGGCACGTGTATGCAAGAATAATGAGTGAGCGCGAGTTTGATCAGGTTAAGCAGACAGGCCAGCTCATAGGACCGGCCGCGATACCAGCGCTTAGGGTTGACAGCGAAGAGCAGCGCGGCAGACTGATGCATCTCCGCGGAAAAACACGGGACGAATTTTTGCGCAGGCTTGGCGGCACCGGCATGGCCAGCGTGCTGGTAGTATTTACAACGCCAAGACAGCCGGAAGCGCAGTTGGGCACCAGGAGCGAGTACGGCACAGAAGTCAAGTTCCGCGGGCCAGTTCCAATAAATCTTGTGGCGATACGGCGCTAGAAATTATTTTGTCAACATAAACCGCATTTTCAATTGTAAAAGATCCTGTTCGCCTTAATGCTGACTTCGCCGCACTTGCCAGCAGGACTGCGTAATTTGCAGAAGGTAAAACTAATGTTGACAGATAGTTGAGCATGCCAGTAACGCCGCCGTCTTTTACCGCGGCAGAAAGGTTCTGGCGCAGAAGATCGTACAAGTCCCTGCCACTCACCCGGGTTTGCATGAAATATGTGCAGCAGAAAACTAATTAAGCTTTTCTATACGACATGGCCGGAATAGTTGGAAAAGCCCAGCACGTACAATACAAATGGCCGCTCAGTTTTGTCTAATGCGCCGAGCAAGCGGTTGCCATTTTCAACATGCGCAACAATCTTTACTGGCAAGAGCGAATTGATGTTTGCACCCATTCCACTTAAAGTATCTAGATTTTTGTCTAGAAGTTCTTGTGACGCTCTCTGTAAATCTATATCGCTTTTGTTAAGAAAAACTACGCCGTTTTTACCGCCAAAACTTCGGCCTCGAAATCCGTGCGATAATGCCGCGCGATGGAATTTTCCAATCTCTTCAAGAACTTGATGCGGGTCTTTAGCTGCGCGCGCAGTTTCCACAACTGAGGGAAGATATATTATTTTGATAGGATTTGATACATGGTCGGGAGAAAGTTCTCCTGATAAGCCCAAAACATCTTCTAATCTAGTTAAATTTGCCATAATGAACAAAGTAAAAATCGGTTTAAAAACCTTTCTATTTGCTGAACTGTAATTAACCAAAGCATCGCCGGGCAGAGGGGATTGAAGTTTTAATTGGTAAGATGAAAATTATTTTTGTTGGGAAACAAGGGAAGATAATTGAAATTTAATTACAACGTTACCTTGCCACGCTTTAACAATTCAGTGAATTTATCTTCTACGGGTGTTTGTGGGACAGCATATGCGCCGGGTGGTGGCAAGCCTTTGCTAGAATCTGTTATGCCTTTCACTATTTCTTCCAGAGGATCGCCAAGCTGGCCCAGTCCAACGAATTCTTGCCGCACAGTTTGTACTACTGCGTTTGTTGGTGGTCTTTGATATCCGCGATTTGTTCCCATGTTATCACAGTCTCCAATATCTTGGAAGTTTATATCACGAAATATGGTATTTTTAAGCCTTCCTCCATATTTTATAAAGGATGGTATCTCAAAGGGCGTTATGCCAACCCAGCTAATCGTCTCCGAGAAGCCAGCAGCCGCCCAGAAGATAGCCTCCGCGCTCGGAAAGGCAGCAAGAAAAGTTCTTGGCAAGATAGGCTATTTTGAAGTCAAAGTCGGCCCAAAAGAAGTGTTAGTGGTGCCGGCAGTCGGCCATCTCTACACACTCGCGCAAAAGGAGAAGGGCTACAAATATCCGGTTTTTGACATCGAGTGGCGGCCAACTTCGGAAACATCAAAGACCGCCGCGTTCTCAAAGCCATACTTAGAAAATTTGAAGAAATTATCGAAGGAAGCAGACGAATTTGTTGTTGCGACAGACTTTGATACCGAGGGAGAGGTGATCGGCCTGAATATCGTCAGATTCGCGGCAGGCCAGAAGGATGCAAAGCGAATGAAGTTTTCAACATTAACCGCGGGCGATTTGAAAGATGCTTACGCAAGCCTTCTGCCGCATCTGGAGTGGGGACAAGCAGAGGCCGGAGAAACAAGGCACTGGCTGGACTGGTGGTATGGCATCAACCTCTCACGCGCTGCCTCAGATGCATTAAACGCAGCAACACATAGCTTTACCGCACTCTCAATTGGCAGAGTGCAGGGGCCAGCCCTAAAAATTCTTGCCGACAGGGAATTGGAAATCCAAAACTTTGTTTCACAACCGTACTGGCAGATTTTCGCGAACGTAAAACATCCGCAAGTAACTGAACCGCTGATTGCAACGCACGAAAAAGATAAGTTCTGGGAGGAAAAAGAAGCAACAGCCATTTTTACGAAGGTGAAAGACAGGCCAGCCATCGTTCTCTCGACTGAAGCGGTTAAGCAAGCAGTCAACCCGCCATTTCCATTTGACCTAACGAGCATGCAGATAGAGGCGTACCGCGTGTTTAGGATTCCGCCAAAGAAAACCCTGGAGATTGCGCAGGAGCTTTACACTGCGGCTTACATTTCCTACCCACGAACCTCATCGCAAAAGCTGCCGCCGCAGCTTGGTTACAAAAAATTATTAACTTCTTTGGCGATGCAACCAGAATATTCCAGATTGGCACAAAAAATCCTAACAAAAAAGGATTTGCGGCCTAATGAAGGCAAGAAATCTGACCCTGCACACCCGGCAATCTACCCAACCGGCGAAGTGCCAGCACAATTAGATGCATATCAAAAAAAGATTTATGATTTAATTGTGAAAAGGTTTTTGTCTGTGTTTGCAGATACAGGCACAAGGGAGACAACAACAGTAACATTTGATATTGAGAAAGAAAAGTTTGTTTTGAAAGGCACGCGGACAATAGAACAAGGCTGGCAAGAGTTCTACCAGCCTTACGTGAGGAAAGAGGAAGTTGAGTTGCCGGCATTCACAAAAGGAAAACAGTACGAAGAAAAAACTGTAATCGAGGAGCGTAAAACAGAGCCGCCAAAGCGATACTCTCAGGCCTCAATCATCAAAGAGCTTGAGAAAAAAAGTTTGGGAACTAAGGCGACCCGTGCGGAAATTATTGACACTTTGTATAGGCGTAATTATGTTACTGGCACTTCGATACAAGTCACTAAATTGGGTTTGGAGATCGTGAAAACATTCCAGAAATATGCACCGGAGATTTTGTCAGAGGAGCTGACAAAGAAGTTTGAGAAAGAGATGAATGCAATCAGGAAAGGAAAGCTGAAGATGCCCACTGTTTTAGATGCCGCGAAAGAAGTTTTGATTAAGATTTGTAAAGATTTTCAAAAAAATAAAAAAGAGATTGGCGAAGAATTAAGAGTTGCGCTGAACGAGGCGCGGCGGGATGAGGCATTCCTCATGCCGTGTTTCAATTGCAAGGTTGGCGACATCCGCACAATTCGCTCGCGTGCGACTGGCAAGCAATTCGCAGCCTGCTCGAAATACCCGGACTGCAAGACAACGCTGCCACTGCCACAAGGGGCTTTGGTAAAAAGGGCAGATAAGAATTGTGATAAATGCCCATATCCAATCATCAAAATCATCCGCAAAGGGCAGAGGCCTTTTGAGATGTGTCTGAATCCGAAATGCCCGAGTAAAGAGGGTTGGAACAAACCGCAAACAAATTCGTAGCTAAAACAACCTAAACCCTTTCTTCTCCTTCTCAGGCATCTTCGCTTCTTCCAGCCCGCTCTCTTTTATCTCGAACAGCACCGCCTTTCCCTCTGGCAGGCTTCTATGCTTGTAAATGCTGGCCTGCCTCACGCCCTGCTCCAGATTTTCCAGCTTCACGATGCACTTGCTCCAGTATTTCAATAAGTCGCCGCCGACCATCTTAAACGAGTTTTCAGTTTTCGGTCCTCGGTTCTCAGTTTTCCGGAAATCTGCATAGACTTGGTTTGTAACAAGCACTGGAATCTGTTTCTTTCGCGCGACTTCGGAGAGGATTGCTAATTGTGACGCGAGTTCTTGGTTTGTCGTGGAAATGTCTTCTTCCGCTTTCTGTAATCTATAAAGCATCACAATTGAGTCCACGATAATTAATCCCGCTTTCTCGTGGTTTGCTGCGTCCATTAACTTTTTGAAATAACTTTTTTGCTCCGCGAAATTTGTCGGGTTTGCGATAATAATATTTTTCAAAAGAGTTTCATAGTTTTTGTTTAACTGCTTTACTCGCTCCGCGGAGAAGCCGCCCTCGGTGTCTATGAACAGGACTTTCTTGCCCTGCTCTGCCGCATTTATCGCGGCCAGCATCGAGATGTTTGACTTGCCAGAGCTGGCCGGCCCGAACAGTGTGGTGATAACGCCTGGCTCCAGCCCGCCATCTAGCAGAAGGTCAATTACTTTTGAGCCGGTGGATAACTTGGACAGCCGAACCGCAGGGGGCTCTGCCCCCCTCAGTTTCAGGCCACTTCCTGATCCCCCCGGCGCTATCTGCGATGGCGCAGTTTCACTTGCACCCATTTTAATTAAGCCAACTGTTAATGTAAATTATGCTAACAAGAAAGTATTTAAGTGTTTCAATCCCCAAGCCAGCCAAACTTGCTTGCATCCGTAACATATGCACCAAATGAATAATTTATGAAAGGCTTTAAATCGCCAGTAAGCTGTGCATGTTCCAGGGCAGCGAAATATTTGCTGCGGGTTTTGAATTTTATATCTAAAATAGGAAAGCTGGATTTTATCAGGATAAAATTCATCAACAGCCTGCCCGTGCGGCCATTTCCGTCCCTGAACGGATGGATTTTTTCAAACTCAACATGAAATTTGCATGCCAGCTCAAACGTGTGTAGCTTATCCTTCCGTTTTCCATACCAATTTAACAACGCCCTCATCTGCTGCTGCACAAATTCTGGTTTAGGGGGCACAGTTTTTGAGCCGCGTATGAAAACAGGCACGGTTCTAAATTTACCAAGCTCTCTGCTGAGTATGTCCTGCATCACTATTCTATGAAGTTCTTTTACCCGCTTTTCTGAGAGTTTCTTTAATGATTTAATGTAGTCGTACGCCTTCTTCATGTTTGCTGCGCCATAAATCTCCCTCAAATCCTTTCCGCGCGGCACCCGATTTTCGTATAGGATTAAGCCAACCTCCCTTGCTGATAAAGTACTGCCTTCTATGGAATTTGTATTGTATGTGAAATCGGTCAGTATCGTTTCTTCCAGCTTTTCTAAATCTTCCGGGGCGAGCTTTTTCAGATGCGCCTGATAGCCCTTCTTTATTTTTTCTAAAGTATCTGTTTGTATCTCTGTTAAAACCCGTGGTTGTTTTTTGGGCAGCGCGTTTATTATATATTTAATACGTTCGTGTAATTTTGGAAGGGCCGCCAGTTTCTTCACTTCAAGTTCAATCAGATTTAAGCTGGCCGGCCCTAGGTATATCCTGACCTTTTTCCACTTTTCCAATCCGATGCGGACATTTTCGGCTAGAAAGTAGTATTTCCTGCCGCTAATGGTCTTCTGTTCCAGGTAGGCCATGTGATATTAGGGGGCACAGAATATATAAATCTTTCTATTTAGGGGGCACATGGACTAGTTCACGATGTTAGTGGGCTTGCCCTTCAAGAAATTCTCAATATTTTCGACGAAAAGATTTTGTTTATTCGCGCGAGCTTCTTTGCTCACGCCAATAGGTGGATAGATTACACAATTTTTGTACATACTTAATCTATCTAAATCTTCTTGTTTCATTTCATCTGAATGGTCTAGAATAAAAGTAATATTGTTCTTCTTTAGCCTTTTCTCCAAAGCAGCTAAATCTATGGTTTCCATTGGGACAGTATTTACTATGATCGCCCCAGATTTTATTTTAGAAAATGCATCTGCATCTAAAAATTTATCTGTATCTGGGGTGTGTGCAAAATTTAGCGAAATAAAATCGGCTTCTTTCAAAAGCGAATCCTTATCTTGATATTTTATTCCTCGAGCTTCTCTCTCTCCGCGTTCTATTCCAGTATCTCACATCTGCTCCAAATCCTTGAGCAATTTCTGCAGTTCTTGTTCCTATATTTCCAAGCCCAAATATTCCAAAGACCTTGCCTTTAATTTCAGTAGCAGACTCGATAAAATCATAATTCTTATTTCTTGCCCGTTCTCTTTCTTCACCTAAGTGTTTTATTTCATTAAGTATTGCTGCAATTATTAATTCTGCAACGCTTTCCGTACAATATCCTGCAATGTTTGTCACAGGTATTCCTTTTTTTCTAGCGTATGCAACATCAATTTTGTGATATGCTATCGCTAAAGTTCCAATATACTTCAGTTTCGGAGCAGCATTGAGATATTCTTTAGTAACTGATGTAGCAAACCCAACCAGGAGGCAGTCAGTATTATTCAGTTCTTGTATAATTTTTGGGCTTTCCTTTGGTAGAAACACCTTAGTTTTAGCAATAGAATCTATCTTGTTCCAATGGGCCTTATCTAAAGCAGATTCTTGTATGTTCACGAGAAGTATTTTTTTGAACTGGATTTTCATAGAAAAATATACACATACTAATATTTAAGCTTTACACACGCAAGCCTTAAAAATCCTTTTTATCAGATATTGGCATGGCAACCCATCGCAAGAAAGCCTATATGAAGTCCTACAACCAGCTAGCCACAGTTAAGCAAAGGAAAGCCGAATATATGCGTAAAGTCAGAGCAGAGGCCGACCAAGACGCATCCAGAAAATTAGTTCAAACTCTTTTAGACTTAGGCTTTGAAGGGCTTGCCACAGAATATGCTCAGGAGCGCGCCCCAGAGATGCTGGTAACAGTATCTTCTAAATCAAGACAAAGAAAGCGCTAAAGGCATCCACTCGCAACCCATATAAAAGTATTTCTCCACAAAATAGCATGGCAGACAAGCACGTGGCAGCTGCAAAAGAGGTAAAGCTGAAGGTAGCAGAGGCGATGCAGGACGACATCAACCGCGGCGTCGTCAGGATAGATTCTCAGGTTCTCAAGGACTTAGGTATTCCGCAGGGCTCGGTAGTCGAAATTGCCGGCGAGCGCATAACCGTAGCGGTAGCTGCCCGCGCATACCCTGCAGATATTGGTTTTGCTGTAATACGAATGGACGGTCTGACAAGAAAAAATGCAGGCACATCGATCGGGGAATACATAACGGTGAAGCCTGCCGAGGCAAAGGCCGCAAAATCAATAACAATCGCGCCCGCGCAAAAAGGCGAGTCTTATAGATTTTTTGGAAACTGGGGCGATGCAATCAGGCAGGCAATGCTCGGCCGGGCAGTCCTGAAGGGCGATGTTCTTGCATTGGGCGGCACAAGGCGTAGAAGGATGTACAGCGGCGATCCGTTTGAAGATGTTTTCAGATCGGTGATGGAAGGCTTTGAACTCTCGATGGGGCCAATCGCTTCTGTTCGCTTTGTTGTTGTAAGCACAAACCCAAAAGATGCAGTTTACATAACAGAAGGCACGGAAATTGAAATTCACCCCGAGGCTGTTGAACTGAAAGAGGAGCGCATCCCGACAATTAACTATGAGGATATTGGTGGCCTGCAGGATGAGGTGAAAAAAGTCCGCGAGATGATAGAGCTCCCGCTCAAGCACCCGGAAATTTTTGAGAGATTGGGAATCCAGCCGCCAAAAGGCGTCCTGCTTTACGGCCCGCCAGGCACCGGAAAGACTTTGCTTGCAAAAGCAGTTGCAAACGAAACAAATGCAAATTTTATTTCGCTCAACGGCCCGGAAATCATGTCCAAGTTTGTCGGCGAGGCGGAGAAAAAACTCCGTGATTTATTTGCAGAAGCAGAAAAAACTGCTCCGTCAATTTTATTTATAGATGAAATAGATGCCATCGCGCCGAAACGCGAAGAATCATACGGCGAGGTTGAACGCAGGGTAGTAGCGCAGATGCTTGCAGCTATGGACGGCCTGAAAGCGCGGGGCAAGGTCATTGTGATTGCAGCAACAAACAGGCCAGATGCACTTGATCCTGCCCTCAGGCGCGGCGGCAGATTTGACAGAGAGATAGAAATCGGGGTGCCAAATAAAGAAGGCCGGCTTGAAATTTTGAAAATTCATACTAGGGAGATGCCGCTTGCAGAGGATGTTGACTTAAAAGAGCTTGCTGATGTAACACACGGCTTTGTCGGCGCAGACCTGGAGTCGTTGTGCAAAGAGGCAGCAATGTCTGTCTTGCGCAGGGTTCTGCCGGAGATGAATATTAAAGACGAAGAGCGGATCCCGAAAGAACATCTGGAAAAACTGCGCGTTATGAAAAATGATTTTAAAGAAGCCCTGAAGCTTGTCAGGCCAAGCGCGATGCGCGAAGTTTTGGTAGAAATGCCAAAGGTCAACTGGGTAGATGTCGGCGGGCTGGAGCAGGCCAAGCAGAATCTGAAAGAAGCAGTGGAGTGGCCGCTCAAAAGTCCGGAAGTCTTCAAGCGCATGGGCATACGGCCGCCGCGCGGAATTCTGCTGTACGGGCCAAGCGGCACAGGCAAGACAATGCTGGCCAAGGCAGTCGCGACAGAATCGCAGGCCAATTTTATTTCAGTCAAGGGCCCAGAGATTTTAAGCAAGTGGGTTGGCGAGTCGGAGAAAGCTGCCAGAGAAATTTTCAAGAAAGCAAGGCAAGTTGCGCCATGCATTATATTTTTTGATGAAATAGATGCGATAGCACCAAGGCGCGGGATGGAAGATTCCAACAGGGTTTCAGAGCGTGTTGTTAATCAGATACTCACCGAAATGGACGGGCTTGAAGAGCTGACAGACGTTGTTGTAATCGCCGCTACAAATAGGCCAGAGTTAATAGACCCAGCACTACTGAGACCGGGACGATTTGACAGGCACATATTTACGCAGCCGCCAGACGAGAAAACACGTGTTGAAGTTCTGAAAATTCACACAAAGGAAATGCCGCTGGCAAAGGATGTCAGTTTGCCGGATCTGGCAAAAAAAACCGAAGGTTACTCGGGTGCAGACATAGAAGCAATATGCCGCGAGGCAGCAATGATCGCACTGCGCGAGAATATGAAGGCAAAGCAAGTTTTGTCAAAACATTTTGAAAGCGCAATGCAGCAGTTCAGGCCCACAATAACAAAGGAAGAGTCGGAAAAGTACGCTGCAGCCTTGGCATCAGCAAAACGCGCCGCTAATGTGCCAAGTTATATGGGTTAGCATAAAAAGCTTTATATACTACTTCAAAAGTGGAAGCACGGAGGTTTGTCATGTCTCGGGATGAATATTGGTTCGCGATGGACGACGATGAAGATGAAGAAGGCGAAGACGATGATGGAGAAAATAGCGAAGAGCCTTCCGATGATGACTTCGGAGACGAGTAGCTGGCTAAGCCGTTAGTATTTCTGGCGTCTCGCTAACAAGAATAGTGTGTTCGGTTTGGGCTACTTTTGAGCCCTTTTTTTCTAATAATACGTTGTACGGGTGCAGCATACCCTTCGCAATCGCTTCTTTTAAAAATAAATTTACTTTCAGCGGATTAAACTTTCTGGCAAGCCAACGTTTTGCAAAAGGCAGCGTAACATACTCGCTAGCTATGTGCTCAAGTATTTCGCGGCCGTTTCTCACGCTTGCCGGCCTCTCGAGTCTGAAGACACTAATTTCATCTCCCTCGCGTATAAAGCCGTCGCCATCGGTTGCGAAAGGTTCGATTGCGATTGCCATGCCTTTCTCCAATATTTCATTTGATTTGTTATCGAAATTTGGTATCGTCAAATCCGCGTGCAGATCATATATGTCTACCAAGTGGCCGGACAGATTCTTTATTGGCCTGAACCCAAAGCTGCTTATGGCTTGTTCGACAGCCCTGCCGATCTCTGAAACTTTTCTGCCTGGCGTTGCTAATTTTATCGCAGCCGCAAGCGCAGCCTCAGACGCCTTGATTAATTTTTCATTTTCCTCATCTTTTCCAATAGAAACTGAAACCGCAGTATCTGCTACCGCGCCTTCGACATGTACGCCAAGATCGATTTTAACTAAATCACCATCTGCAAAGGCCAGCCTTTCGCCTTCGAGCGGAACATGATGTGCTGCAGTACTATTTACAGAAATGTTGCACGGAAAGCCAGGCCTTGCGCCAAGCTCAAAAATCTTTTTCTCAACGGCATCAGCAAGTTCTACGTATAACATGCCAGTTTTAATAAGCGTCTTGGCATAATCTCTGACTTTTGCAGCTAGTTTGCCAGCCTTCCTGAAGTTTTCCAGTGTTTTTGAGTCATACGCCATGTTTTAACATCTAAAATACAATATAAAATACTTCCGATTAAAAACTCCCCAGCGTTGTCTGGCCTGCCTTGAGCTTTTCAGTGTCGTAATTAAATATCTCAAAAATTTTGTAGACTGCGCGCATAATTTGATTATCAATGTAGTAATCCGGATCGTAATTCTCGAGCCTTGCGTCTTCTTCCAGAACGACACGGTTAGAAATTTTCCCGTCGCCTTTATTTACTATAAATCGTGCTCTATAGCCGCGCCCGGTTATTATTCCTTTTTGTGCGGCGATTTCTGCGGCAGCAACATGCGGTCCGCGGTTTGCATATTTGTTTATATCTTTTGTAAGCCGGACTTCTATAACCAAGTCGGCGAGATTAACTTTTTTATCGTTGTTTAAATCTCCCTTGATAACGGCTTTTTGCTGTTCGGCAAAAACATTCTTTGTACCAACAATAAAACTAACTATCTTGCTGAATCCGCTGATAGTTTCCTCAAACGAAGCTTTGGATTTCGCGAGATGCTGGCCCATACTTATTGGCGATGTATCAAAAGGCATGGATATGGCCGTAAATCCTATCAAGGGCAAAAAGCTCACCAATATGCGCTCGTCTGGAAATGATGAAAATATAATTCTCACTCCTCCGCATAAAGTCACTCTTGAAAACGGTTTAGAAATTATGCAGGAAGACGAAT
>JACOYC010000003.1 GCA_016182015.1 Nanobdellati archaeon
ACAGAAAGAAATAAAAAGCTTGCTATGCTGGCTTGCCAGAGGTTGAGGTGTGGGGTTGGAAAGTTTAGTAATACGAGAAGCATCACAAGGCGATGCAGAAACGCTGAGATGGATAGAAGCAAATGACGGGTTCCCCTACCCATATAAAAAAACTGCTGAAGATTTTGCAAGATATATAGAAGAAGGAACAAAATTTTATATTGCAGAGCATGAAGGCATGCCAGTTGGCCACATATCGCTGGCTGACTGCGAGTACCTTTCTGGCGACAGATTACACTTTTTAGCTGTAATAAAATCCTACCAAGGCAAAAGCAAAGAGTGGGAAGGCGGCGGTGTCGGCCCGAGGCTGATGGCGCACTTCGAAGAACAAGTTAAAAAAAGGGGTAAGGATTGCGCTGTAATAAACGTTTATGAAAACAATCCGCGCGCAATAAGATTTTATGAAAAACTTGGATATGAACGATGGTTCATAATTCCGCACAGGTACGAGGATGGCATAAACGCAGTTGTTATGCGCAAGGATTTTACCGCAAAATATCCGCATAGGAAGGCAGCACGCGAAATGTCAGCGGGCGGCGCGCCCGTGCGACCGCAGATGTAATAATTATCACAGAATATATTTTATATAATTAAATATCATTGTATATCGCACAACCCTTAAAAGGTTTTCTAATCTTAGTAATTTACTAATTTACTTTGGAAGGTGTGAGATATGGATGAAGGATTAGAAAATTTAGTTTCTGTAGAATTGCCTGAAGCAAGTGCAAAAGTCCTGAGAAACGAAATGAAGCCGGAAGGCTGGCTGAGGTTTGATACTAAAGAAGAATGGGCTAGCCACATTGGATTTGTTTTGCAAGCTATGGGCTACTATAACAAAGATATGGACGGGCTTGCAGACGACTCAAGGTATGCGCCAAACTGGCGCGAAATAACAATTTTCCAGACACATCCTGATGATATTGCACTCGCAGTTGGCGCGGCCGCACACAAGTTCGCAAGATTTGGCAGAAAGGTAACTGGTGTAACTATGTGCCTGCAATATCAAGATCCGAATACCGCACTGGATAGATGCCTAGCAACATTGGAAGAAGCAAAAGTTCTGGGATTTGAATCTATGACTGGCAAGCTGTCTACTGAACAATTTGTAGCGGTGTTACGGCCAATTGTTAGCGATTACAACGAACTCAAGGCGCGTAATAGCGACAAGACGGTTTTGCAAAAATGGGTAGAACAAAATGTTGTTCCAGTTTATTATGAATATGGCGTGGCTGTTGATTCCTGGGCCGGCACTGGGCAAAACCCTATTGTTATGCGGGAGACGATTTATACACATACAAAAACAGCTGACGCAGTATTCGCAAAATCCACGCACGACAGAAATGGTGATCATTACGCTGCCGCATTGGCGGCAGGCGATGGCGGCAGGAGCATTGTCAACTTATTTAGATATGGCGGCCCAGAATACACAATAGATTTCAAGCCGACAACTTTTGTGCGCGTTGGCCTAGAAGATTTTGCAGCAAAAATGCTAGCCCTCCAATTCCACCAGGAAGTTTACGGAAAGACCGTAGCCGGCGAACACCGGACGCTTTCGTCAGTAGATAAGCTAGCTGAAACCTGGCCGCGTGGCAGGAGATTTTATTTCCACCTTGATACGCAGCTTGGCAAGGCACTTTACTGGGGCAAATGGGTAAAGGGCGGAAATGTAACCAGCCCGTGCTTAGCTGAAGGTTTGGAAGTTGAGACGATGGCTATTTAAAACAAATTATAAATAAACTTATTTATTTTTTGGCGCGATGTATTTGCGCTCTCTGACTACTGTTTGGAAAACTGGGAAATCTTTTATGAGTTCCCAAGGCCTTGTTTCCTCTGAACTGCCACAGAGATCGACACCAGTGACTATTTTAAAGCTGCCGTCTTTTTGCCTGCCATAATGACTGCTAGTATTATCAGGGAAACCGCTTGGCGACCCTGCCCATGCGAGCTGGTACAGCCCACTTACGCCTATTGGTTTAAACCCTATTTGCCACGTGCCCGCCGTATCAAAAGCATAAAGTGGGTCAAATTCATTCAGTCCTAACTCGACACTCAACTCAACACCGCTCTCGGACTGTTTAATGTTATTGCCAAGCGTGCATCTTCGGTGCGTTAATATGTCAATCTCACCAATAACTTCTAACGGTCTGGATGGTTTGTCTGGGGGAGTTTTTCCTGTTCCTTTTCTAACAAATATGTACGGATGCAATTCGATTTGTGTGGCGGAGTATTCCAAGGGTGTCCCGAACAACTTTTTTTGCATGGCTGGGTCTGCGTCATATTCATGTATGCATGCTTCCACACCAATTAGCCTGCCTTTTGGCGTGAATGCTAGCCTATGTACTGGCACTAGCAATGTTTCCGATCTGTCAGATGGCGCTCGGCGAATTGCAACAGAACCTTTTTGATAAATATCTGCAACTATTTTTTTAATTGGGCTGTTATCTTCCATTCCATCGCGCACTATTTCTATGGCGTCTATAGCACTATCGAGCCCAAAGCTACCCAAAAGCGAAAATCCTGCAGGCAAGTCTTCTGGTTTTAAAATTTGTTTTAACGTATTTAGCTTTTGCTGCAATTCTTCTTGTCTGTCAACTTTAAGTGTTTCTGGCATTTTTATCGCATCACTTATTAGCGAAAGTCTTAAAAACCTTTGCTAAATTTGCCATATTACGAATGGAAAAACTTCTTCACCCTGTCCGCCACTAGCATAGTCACAATCGGCTTCCAATCAGGCGGGATACACTTCAGGTAATTTCCCCATGCAAACCTTTTGTCAAGAAATATTACCGCGCCCCGATCTTCTGGCCCGCGAACACAGCGGCCGGCCGCCTGAATCGCGCGCGTCATTGCCGGGTAAATATAGCCATAATCCCAGCCGCGGTTGTATTTGTAATCGTAAAAATCAATCAGACTTTTTGTGGCTAAGTCAGGGCTGGCCAGCGGTACGCCAACCACAACCGCGCATTTCAGGAACTCGCCTGGCAAGTCAATCCCTTCGGACATGGAGCCGCCCTGGACTGCTAGGAGCAGGCCGCCCTTCTGCGCAGAGTTCTTGAAAGAGTTCAACAACTCTGTCCGTTGCTGTTTATTTAAATCGGATTTATCAACAAAAATTTGTTTGCCAATTTTATTTTCCAAAAATGGCATTACTGATTGCATGATGTAGTAGCTTGGGAAAAAAATCGCGCAGTTATTAGGCACAGAATTTGCGATGGCCGCACATTCGTTTGCAATTTTCACATACTCGCTAGTATTCCTTGATGTAAATTTTGTTGTCGTGGACGGCTCGATCAAAACCAGCCTGTTTTGCGGCGGGAAAGGGCTTGGGTACGTTTTTAAATCGGTTTTGTCTTGTGGAAATCCAAGCAAATCCCGGTACATCTCGCCTGGAACAAGCGTGCCAGACATCAAAATCGTAGACGCTGATTCTTTTATCACCTCGCCGGATGAAATGGCTGGCGACAGGCAATTATAAGAAAGCTCAATATATTTATTTCCGGATTTTGATGACCTTTTTTTAATTATTCGGGAAAATCCAATATCGTCGCCCGTCCATTTATCCAAAAACTCTGCAACAGAGCCGACGAATGATTTTTTTGCAGATTTTCTTATTTCGACCGCTGCAGACTCCAAATCACTTGCAAAACTGCCGTAATCCAGGCCTACAGCAGTTTCAACTTCTTTTACAAACTCTTCTTTTTTTATGCGATTTTCGTTTTCGTTCCGCAAAAAATCTTTTTCCAGATTATCAAATGCGTCTGATAGGTAATTCAACGCAACTGCCAAATCATCTAAATAAAAAACCCTAGCTTCCTTTGCCGCGCGCTTAATTATAAAATTTGTAATTTTTTCTGATAGTATGTCGCGCACACGGTTTGGCAGGTTGTGCCCTTCATCAATTATTAAAATAGAATTTTTCAGCTCTTTCCGCAGCCGGCCAAGGAAATACTGCCTGACCGATGGCTGAAAAATATGGTAATAATCTGCAATCACGACCTGCGCATCCTTTCCAAGCAGGGACGCTATTTCATAGCTGCAAAAAGTTTCGCTGGCCGCAGAAAAAATTTCTTCGGCATGCATCGGACCTCTTGCTTTTAACTCAGAAATAAGCTGCATCGCCCCACCCTGCAGCTGGCTCTTCTTTCCGAAAACGGCATTGTAAAACGGGCATTTCTCGCCCTCGCGAAGATTTTTGCAGAATTCATTGAATTCTTTTGATGTCAGCTTATCGACCGCAGTGTGCGAGCACATCCATTTTTTTCCAATCAAATCGGCTACCTGCACATTGATTTTATGCCGCTCATTTATTTTCCTAAGAGTTTCTACTGCGATCTGGTGTTGCGCATGTTTCGGCGTGAGAAAAAAAACTGAGTAGCCTTTATCGAATGCTGCTGTCAGGGCCGGCCCCAGAGTCGCCGCAGTCTTGCCGAGACCTGTCGGAGCATGTGCAATCAGGTGCCGCTTGTTTTGTATTGCATTTTGGACATCTGCGATTAACTCGCCCTGAATCTCCCTTGGCTTATCGAACGGAAACAACAGTTGTGGCATGTGAAAAACAGTTACGAACCCAATAAAAGCGTTTTGTGAGCTTGTCGATTAACCAATACTATGCTTTTCTAGTATTAATTCGCGTATTTTTCCGATTCTCTTTAGAACAAACTTGTTAAACGGGTAAAATTTGCTTGGCGGATAACCGCGGCGCTCGCGGCAGTATTTGCAGAACTTGTTGTCGCCGTATTTGCCCGTGATGTGTTGCCTGCGAAGCTCGCGCATCTTCGGGCCATTCCAGATTTCTTCGAGTGACTGTGTCTGAAGGTCGCCGACAACATTATAGCCGTCAACATCTATGCAGCACGGGACAACGCGGCCATCCCATAGCACCGTGATGTTAATCCATGGATCCCTGCACGGATATGTGTTTGGTTTTTTGAACCTGCCTGATTTCTGTTTATCCGAAGCTGACTGGTTTATGCTGAAATACATTCCGCCGTACGTGCTGAAATTTTTTATGCTGACCTCTTCTATGCCTGGGTAATTTTCCCATTGTTTCCTGAAATCAGCATACTCATTTTCAGTCAGTTTCATTTTTATCATTCGTATAGTGATGAGCGGCTTGATAAGCCCAAGCTCTACCTTGCGCTTGCAGAGGTAGTCTATGTTTTTGATAGCCAGCTCGTAATCTGCCCTGGGCCCCCTGTAGTATTTGTAGGTTTCGTCGTTTGTCCCTTCCATCGAAAGAACAAGATTTGATAGCTTTGATTTCAGCAGGTCGTCAACTTTTTGCCTGCTCAGTGATGTCGGATTTGTCGATACCATTATTTTTATCCCGCGTTCTTCGGCATAGTCAACCATCTCCCATATTTTTGGGTGAAAAACAGAATCGCCAAACAACTGAATCCCGAGATATTGCGTGTGGCCTTTTGCCTGGTCTATGATTTTTTTGTAAAGCCCAAAATCCATGTAGCCTATCTTTCGCGTCATGTACTCTGTGCGCGGGCACATCCTGCAGCTCATTGGGCAAAAATTAGTCGGCTCGAGTGAGGTTATCGTAGGGTAGCCAACGCTTACCTCATCACCGCGGAAGTAACTCCAGCCACGCAAAAATGTGTTCCACAAAATTTTTATGCTTCTTAGGCGCTGCAGCATGCCCTTTCTTTCTTCTGTCGCAAGCGTCACCGCATTGAAATCGCTCGAGTCGCCCAGATCGGCAATTTGTTTAGTAGCTTCCAAAGGTTTGTCCGGCATATGTTAATTTAAATAAATAGTCTTATATTGCTTTTGGTAGGTTTTGTGTCTATTGCGGAATGGCAAACATTTTAAAAATGCCGGGCAGCAATTTAAAAGGCCACTATGAAAAAGCAATTCGCTTTAGCGTATTTAATAAACTTCGTAATAGTCCTGGGAATGGGCTTCGTCACCAGCCTGCTTTCTGTTTATCTGGCCAGCCAAAACATATCCCTGACAAACATAGGCTTTATCTTTGCGTTCGGTGCAATCGCCGCCGGTTTCCTGAGAATTCCAATTGGTGCCTGCGTGGATTACTTCGGCAGGAGAAAATTCATAATTGCGGGCAGCATTGGTTTTGTAGTTTACGGTGTCGGTATTGCATTTGCAACAACCGTGCCGGATTTTATTGCGCTCAACCTGCTGTTTGAAATCGTGGCTGCTGTTTTCTGGACCGCGTTCACCGCGTTCTACATGGATATTCTGGAAAAAGGACTGGAGGGAAAACAACTGGCCATCAGAAACACATTCGGCTATGTGGCGACAGCAGCTTCGCCGGTTATTGCCGGCCTGATCGCATCTGCAGTTGGATTCAAAAGCCTCTTTCTGGCTGGCGCAGCGGTCGCAGCGGTTGCAATTCCGGCAGCACTGGCCATTAGTATGAAAACAAACAGCAAAAATATATGCTTCGACATCAAGCAGGAATATTCTGATGTAACTAATGTCAGGGGTTTTAATATAGTTCTTATCACGCTGATAGCGCACACGCTAGTATGGACATTTTGGTCAATTTACATGCCGATATACTTGAAAGAAAATGGAGTCAGCCTAGCATCAATCGGCTTAATTCTTACGTCTATCTGGGGTATTGGCGCGGTCCTGCAGATACCATTGGGAAAATTAATTGACAAATATCCTGCGCGCTGGATTCTTGTGCCTGGTTTTTTCCTTGTCTGGGTGGGCGGCCTTTTATTTTTTCAATTTCAGAATTTCTTAAACTACCTGGTCAGCAGGGTCATCATGGGTCTTGGGTTTGATTTAGCATACTGGCCGGCCATCGGTGTTTTTGCGCGGCACACGCCAAAGAAAATAAATGGCGCGGGCTGGGCTGCCCTAATGGCTGGCGTTAATATTGTCTACGGCCTTGCAGCACTGGCCGGCGGCTTCCTGACAGATAACTTCGGGATAGATTTAGTATTATATGCGTCAAGCTTCCTTGCTATTATTATTGGTATCTTGCTAATACCAAACAAAACGTTTAGCGAGTCTGGTCTGGCGCACAGCAGGCACAAGCCGCACCAGCACATTCACCATCACACACCACACAACAGAAGAATTTAAAAATAGAAACTTCTGCATCTTGTCATGATAGAACGCACATTAGTTTTAGTCAAGCCGGATGGCGTTGCCCGCGGATTGATTGGAGAAATCATCTCGCGGTTTGAACAGCGCGGCCTGAAGATTATCGGCTTAAAAATAATCAAAAGCCCTGAATCGCTGATAAAAAAGCATTACGACTTCAATGACATCGCCAAGCGCAAAGGTGAATTTGTCTGGAAAAAACTAATAAAGGGCCTGACAAACCAAGTTGTTGTCGCCATGGTTGTTGAAGGAATAGAAGCCATACCTTTTGTAAGAAAAATCTGCGGCGACACAGAACCAAGGGCAGCGCCCCCGGGAACAATCCGCGGCGATTTCGCGCATCACGGCTATGCTTATGCAGATGCGAAAAATATTCCCGTAAACAATTTAGTGCACGCCTCTTCAGGCGCAAAAGACGCGGCGCGCGAAATAAAAATATGGTTCAAGGAAGACGAACTAATCACCTACAAACGCGCTGACGAAGCCTGGCATTACGGGGACAATATATAGATATATATACAGCATATATAAATCTATATACATATGATTTTTAAATAGATTATGAAAAACTAATTCATGATCCGCCAGCCCATCCGCACCGCGGAGGGCTCTGCCCCAACCGCAAAATCGGTTGACGCTTTGGTCGTATTCGGCTTTGCCGAATACAACTATCTGACGCTCGTCCTGACCCTCCCGGGTCGGATTGCTTCGCAATCCAACTAAAATGATAAAGCAACCAATAATAACCGTTCTCGGCCATGTAGACCACGGTAAAACTAGCGTTCTTGACTACGTCAGGCACACCACTCCGGCACAAAGAGAAGCCGGCCAGATCACCCAACACCCAACCTTTTGGGTCCAACCAGAGAAAATTGCATTTACAATTTTCTTGGCCAAGAAAATCCTACGGGATTTTCTCTGGAAGGTTGGAGCGAAAAGACCCGCCTCGAATACAAACATTTACCTCGGCGGAACGGAGGCAATATGATACGCCAACCAATTATTACTGTGCTTGGACACGTCGATCACGGAAAAACATCTGTGCTAGATTACATTAGACATACCACTCTGGCACAAAGAGAAGCCGGCCAGATCACCCAGCACATCGGCGCGACTGAAGTTCCGCTCGAAACAATAAAAAAAATCTGCGGGCCGCTGCTGGAACGATTCAAGCTGAAGTTTACAATCCCTGGGCTTTTATTTATTGACACGCCCGGCCACGAGGCATTCACTAACCTGAGAAAAAGAGGCGGCTCAATTGCCGACCTTGCCATAGTCGTAATCGATATAATGCAGGGCATTCAGCCGCAAACCAAGGAAGCAATAGAAATCCTGAAAACATTTAAGGTTCCTTTTATAGTTGCGGCGAACAAAATTGATTTAATTGCCGGCTGGCGCGGAGTTTCACAGACATTCATGCAGAATTTTGATAAGCAGCTGCAAATGACGAAGGAACAATTCGAAAGAAAATTTTACGAACTTGTTGGCCAGCTTTCAAAACTCGGCTTTGACTCTGACTATTATTTTAAAGTAGATGACTATACAAAGCGCGTTTCAATTGTCCCGATTTCGGCAAAAACCGGCGAGGGAATTTCAGAACTGCTGGCCCTGCTGGCCGGCCTCGCGCAAAAATTTCTGGAAAAAAATCTCGAAATAGATTTGAATGAAAATGCAAAGGGCACAATACTAGAAATAAAAGAAGAAAAAGGCTTAGGCATAACTGCTGATTCCATAATTTATAACGGCTCGCTAAAAGTCGGCGATACTCTCATAGTTGGCGGAATATCCGACCCGCTGCAGACGAAAATTAAAGGCCTACTGAAGCCCGCGCCGCTTTCCGAAGTCAGGGATACAAAAACAAAATGGCAGCACATGCAGGAAGTTTTTGCGGCGACAGGCGTGAAAATAGTTGCAAACGATTTAGATAAAGCAGTGGCCGGCGCGCCAATCCGCTCAGCAAAATCAGATGAACAAATTGAACAGGCCATGTTAGAAATTTCTGCTGAAATTGAATCGCTCGCAATAGAAACCGAGCAGACAGGCGTTATACTAAAAACAGACACGCTCGGCAGTCTGGAAGCGATCTCGCATATGCTCAAACAAAAAAATATCCCAATTCAAAAAGCAACTATTGGTGACATAAAAAGAATCGATGTCATGGAAGCAATCGCAACCCACAAAATCGATGTGTTAAGATCATTCATACTCGGTTTCAACGTAAAAACAGATGAAGATGCGGCAAGGCTGGCCAAGGACGAAGGCGTCCCAATAATTTCAGACAAAATAATATACCATTTGATTGACATGTATGAAGAAGCCCATGACAAAATAAAACAGGAGATTGAAAACCAAAACGTGCAGTCGCTGATATGGCCATGCAAACTGCGCGTGCTGAAGGGCTATGTGTTCCGCGCATCAAAGCCCGCAATATTTGGGGTTGAAGTGCTGGCTGGCAAGCTAAAAACAAAAGCCAGCTTCCTGACAAAAGACGGAAAAGAGGTCGGCGAAGTGAATGGCATACAAATAGAAAAGGAAAACGCCAACGAACTCGCGGCTGGCAAGCAGGGCGCAATCTCAGTGGCCGGCGTGACAATTGGCCGGCAAATCGGCGAGGGAGATTTTATTTACGTTGCCATGCACGAAGAAAATTTCAGAAAACTGAAGGAACATAAAGAACTTCTGAAGAAAGAAGAAATAGATGTGCTGAAAGATATTGCCGAAATTAAAAGAAAAATAAAACCGACGTGGGGATTTTAATTTCTGCGGAACTGACTGCGTCAGGCTGGCTGAAATCATGCGCAGTAACGTAAAGGAGACTTGGGGATTATAATCTTAAAGCAATTCTAATTACCTTGCACCAAACAACTTGACTAGCTTGCCGTGATGTTTTTTATGGCATGCTGGATGTGCCGGCACGAGATTTCTCCTGTTGTGTATGCCATCCCTGCGCAGCAAGCCCTCAAGGGACTGCTCGCTCTCTGGGGCAAACTGCCTCATCAGCTTGTGGTGGATTGTATAACTATCTTCCGGCACGTGCTTGCTGCAAAAGTGGCACATGCCCTTGTGCTCTTTATAAATTTCGACACGAATGTCTCGCCATTCCTGTGGCGGTTCTTTCGGGCCAATATAATTCGGCATACAATATAAAATTTAGAAAAGGCTTAAAACACTTACGCCGCAGGGGCTGCTGCCGCTTCGGCAGGCTCCGACGCAGTCGGCCCCGCAGAAGCAGGCTTCTGCGATGTTTCCTTGACCTTTGGTGGGAACTTTACGTTCAGATCCTCGCTGCCCCATTTGACAATCTTGGCATTAACCTGCGCTGTTTCGGCTGAAACAGTATTGCCACGGATTGATTTTTTCATCCTGACGCCTTTAAACTTCTTGACTTTCTTCATACCAGTTGAACCCGCGCTGAGAAGCAATCTCCTTCTGCCAACGCCATCAACATCCTTGCGCATCGGGAAGCCACTCCTGTCTGAGCCGCCCATAATCTGGAACTCAAAGCCAGTCAATCCAATTAATTCGCCGCGGAATGTCTCGCCAATCTTCTTGCCGAACAGCTGGTCGGCATCCGGGCTCTTCAGCTCGAACTTGAATGTCCGTTTCGTTTTCTTGTCGCCGATGTCTAGCTTAAAGTCTGCCATGTTGAATTCCAAAAACATTTCCAGTTTTAAATTTATTATAATATATCGCTGCCCATACTGGCGCGAGGGCCGCACCAACCGCAGCCGTTGCAGCGTATGCACGCTCAATAGTAAAAACCATTTTTGTAAGATTTGGGAAACGCTCTGGATGATATACTGCATCAAAACTAAACATAGCAGCGCCCGCAACAATATTTATGTACATTCCAGCAAACAAAATCAAATTCGCATTCTGTTTTATAGTCTGCCCCGCCACCTGAAGTTTTTCTTTGCCGCTTGTTAGAAACCTACCAAGTTTATCTAAAAGAGTTGGTGCCTGCGTTTCTTCTGCAACTCTTTGTTCCAAACCAATAAGACTTGCACAATTTGACAATACCATTTTACCTGCTTCCCCTTGTTTGTACTCGTCCAACTGGATCTGGTCTTCCTACTTTTTCAGCAGCAGAAGACATAAACCATATCATACCAACATAAATTATATAGAGTGAGGTAGGCTGCACCGCTATTTTCGCGCCCTCCACAAAATTTGCTAAATTAGTGTGCGCATCAGAAAAATCACCCGATGTTATAATTTTTGCCAAACCAGCGACTACGGGGATTACTGGAATTATCGCAGTTATGTGATATCTTGCATCGTCCATTTTACCTGCTTGCCCCTGCCTGTCTCTCCAGGTCTGTTCTTTTCGCGAGGCAAGCTGATTTTGTTGCATCGTTGTTTGCAGTCGCAACTATCTCATCAGCCAGCGCGTCCCAAACGTGCTTCTTGCCTTTGAAGGACTGTGCAAAAGCGGCTTGCGTCATCCACCTCAAAACCAAATCGATTCTTCTCTGCGGAGACATGTCTGCAGATTTCGGGTAGCGGACTCCGCCATATTCAATGTATGATACGCCTTCCCTTGGCGAGCCGACCTCTATCGCGCGGACAAAAACTTCGATCGGGTTCTTTTTTGTTTTTTGTTCTATTATTTCAAATGTCTTTTGAACGGCATTGTATATTGTCACCAGCTGGCCTGCGTTCGGGCCTGACGTGCGGTAGTGCTTCTTGCCCTTGTGGCCGGTAACCATAAGTTTAAGCATAAGCCTTTCGACAATTGATTTCTTGGATTTCCAGAACTGCTTTTTGATGTTGCGGCCTGCGCTCCACGGAACTAAAACCGGCGAAAGGTTCATGTAAGGTTTCAGGCCGGCATCGCTCACAACAACATCCACTTGCCATCTATTAAACAATTTCAGGTGCGCAAACTTCTTTTTTCTCAAATCTTCGGCTGATGGTTTTTCCTCTATTTTTTTAACTTCTTTTTGCTCTTTGATTTCTGCAGGATTAGTATTTTCTTCTTTTTGAACAGCAACAGAAGATTTAACAACTTTTTTCTTTGGCTCCGTAGCTCTTTTAGAGCGAGGCGCATCTGAACTTAGTTCAGATTGCGTTTCTACTTTTGTTTCGGTTTTTTCTGCTAGCACTTCGGATTTTGTTTCAGAAGTTTCAGTTGCAACCGCTTGTTTTGTTTCTCCCATTGCTGCAACTTGTTCTTCTGCCATTTTATGCGCTAGCTCCGTTAGATTCATTATGTGCTGCACTTAACGTCCATGATGCTACGGCTGGCAAGATGCCAAGTTCCAGCCCTACACCAGTAAATTTTAAAACTGTTTCTAGGTTTTCGTGCCGCACCAAACCAACAGCCGCGCCTACTAATCCCAAAGCAGCCATGCTTGTTATTGCGAGCCCCGTAACATAGTTGAAATAATTTTTTATTTCCATTATCGTCCCACCGTCTTTTCTATCCTTCCACGGACAAGCAGCTCCAACGGCTGGCCATTTACAGCGATGACTTTCCATTTGACCTGCGGGATGTCGCCCATGGTTTTTCCCATGTGGCCGCCCATGCCTGCTACTAAGACTTCGTCATGCTCGTTTATGAATGTGATTGCCTTATTTCCGGGGCAGAATGCTGTGACCTGCTTGCCATTCTTCGTAAGCTGGACTCGGACCGCCTTTCTCATAGCAGAGTTTGGCTGCTTTGCCTCTAACTGTCTTTTTTCCAAAACAATCCCGCGGGCCATCGGTGAGCCCTCCAGCGGGTCTACTAATTCCTTCAGTTTCAGGGCGCGCTTGACATACCACTTATTATGCCATCTATCTTTCGCCCTTCTGTCGCGTATTTTCTTTCCGTTGAACAGTCCCCTGCTTTTTTTACCCATTATTATAGCGCCCCATTTATATGATTTATAAATGTTACTGCAAAACCATCACGTCTTCTATTTCCGGGAAATAGCGTTTAATAACAAACTTCAACAGTTTGAGGTTCGCGAGATTGTTGCCGAGCAGCGCCCGCCTTTCTCCCGCATTCGCAAATTTTATATTTGCTATCGCTGCGCGCCTCTCAGTTCCATCCTGGCCAGTAATGGCCCTTGACTCAATTTTAACAAAAAGCGGCTGCATCGGATAAAGAAAATTCATAATCATATCTTCGGGCGTTTCCGCCTCATCTATTATTTTGACATTCTTACCGAGATTATTTCTGAGTTTTTTCACGTTCTCGCCGGCCTTGCCGATTGCCAGGCCAGCCGTCCGCGGCATGGTAATAAAAACTATAAAATCATTAAACTCGAAGCAATCCTTGCAGTCAACACGCGTAACCTGTTTGAAAAGCTGTATGCGCTGCAATGTATCTGAATCAAATTTTAGAAAAACCATGCGATTACATCACTCTCTATCACTTTCCTTTCTTGACTGCTGCCGCAGCTATATTAAACTGTTTCTTAAGTTGTGATGAAAGTTCTTCGCTTGTAAGGCTGAGTTTCGTAAATTTTGCACTCGATATGGCGGCAAGCCTTTCTGCTTCTGCAGTGTGCGCGAAATCTGATGAAACAAAAACCTCATCCGCACCCATCGACCTGAGGAGCGCCAGTGCCTGCTTTGCGCCGTAAACAGCCCTTTTTTCTTTTTCAGCCTTCAAAAGTTTTTCAGCTATCATGTTTCACTCTTTTCTTTGTTTCAGGTTCTTTCATTTTGACAACAAGCCCGGGCAGGCCGGTGCCAACCGGTACGGCCTGGTTTACCATTATGTTCTCAACGACGCTTCTCAACTGGTCTGTCTCACCCACAACGGACGCGTTAATCAAATGCTTGAGCGGGATCTCAAAAGACGCGCGGGCAAGAACTGAAGATTTCTGTGATGTTATGCCGTGCCGCGTGATACTTCTCAGATCGCCTGTCTGGCACATGATATCCGCAATAAGCATTATATGCCTGTAGTCGACTGGCATGCCCTGTTCCTCCAAAACTTTCATGATCTCATCTATTATGACCTGCCTCGCGGCTTCTATGCCCAGCACCTGCGCCACTTCAACGATGTTATTTGTAGTTGTTCTTTTATCGTCAACCTCGTCTATCAGCATGACACTTTTCAAATTTGAGCCAAATGTCTGTATTAGCCATTCCCCGCCGCGGTTTATCGGAAGCGTATTGGAAATTTCTTTTATGCCTGCAACTGCGAGCTCCTTGATTTTTTCCTTTAGCCGGTAGAGCTTCTTTATTTCTTTTTCTTTCTGTTTTATAACGATGCCGCCGTCCTGTTTTTCGACTACGTAGCCGTGCAGCTGCTTTAATAAAATATCAAACATGCCATCAACAGAGACATGGTGCGCGCTTAGCTCTTCACGGTCAAACTTCACAAAAACGGAAAAGTCTGTGATGCTCATTGAAATTTCCTTTGCCAGCTCGCCAAGTACAACCTGCCTTATTTTGTTGGCAACTTTTTCCGCCGCTTCCCTGCTCTGGTTGTGCGGTTGGTTGAGATAGATCAGCATCGACGGCGTTTTTGGCTCTTTTCTCAAATCCAGAACTTCAATAATCCTTGGCAGGCCAAGCGTAACATTAAGCTCTGCAACACCTACAAAATGGTGTGTCCTCATTGTCATCTGCGTGCCGGGCTCGCCAATGCTCTGCGCAGTTATTATGCCGACAGCTTCACCAGGCGTTATCTGGGAATTTGCGTACCGCTTTTTTAGCTCATCGAGCAGTTTGTTTTTCTGCGATTCAGATAGCTTGTGTTCCTTTGCAGTTTTTTCTAAATCTGCAAGAATTTCCCCGGGCAAATTTTTTTCTAACCAGTTGCTAACGGGCGCAGAATCACTTGACATAAAGCTTAAGGCCTCCCTTGTCAGACTTTGAAACGTCAATATTATCTCCGCCAAACTTGAACTGCACTATTTTGTGCTCCGCGTCCCTTATAGTCCCGTCATAGCTGGCCCGAAGGTCCTGCAGCGCGTTTATTAGCCTGCGCTGCATGTAACCTGACTTTGGCGTTCTCATAGCTGTATCCATAAGTGAGTCTCTTCCAACTATTGAATTGAAAAACATCTCAACAGGGTCAAGCCCGTTGCCGTAGCCTGAAAAAACAAACCCGCGCGACTTTGCGCCTACATCGCCCTTTCTAAAGTGCGGCAGTGTTCTGTTTGTAAATCCAATTTTAATTCTCTCGCCTCTGAGTGCCTGCTGGCCCGCGAAACCGGACATGGAGCTGAGATTAATTATGCTGGCCATGTCACACTTTGACATGAATATCAGGTTATTATCTTCAGTTGCTTCGTGCTTGATGAGCTCGCCAACAGGATACCTCAAGCCGTTCAAAATACTTAATATCATCGCTTCTCTTGTCTCGCTGGCCGACTTGCCGGGTATCGGTATTATTTTACCTTCTTTGTGGGACTTGACAATTTTTTTTACTTCAGCTTCCGCATTTGCCAGCATCTCCTTTATTTTTTCTCTTGTTTTGTTGCTAAGGTCGAGGTCTGAGTGCGAAAATGTATATGGATATTTTCGGACAACTGCAAGGCCGATATAATTAAGTTTGTTTATAAATTCCTTTGTTTTTTCCGGCCCGTATTTTATATAAATGCTGTGAATCAAAACGCCGCCCTCCGGCCCAATATAGTCGTGCGTAATTATGCCGGACTTTAATTTTCCGTTTTCTATTTTAACATTTTCATGTTCAAAGGAAAGGTCTTCCGGCATGGCCAGCGAAATAATTTGTTTACCGCTCCACATGCCATTCTTTTTGTCTTCCGGCTCGGGGAGGCTAGCATCAATGCCTGCCGCAGTCAGAAAGTCAGAAACATCCTCTTGATTAAAGTAAGCATCGGGCTTAGTCAGCAGATACAGGCCGGCAAGTACATCTTCGCGCTCACCGATTATGCTGAGGCCGTATCTTGGCGTTATGATTTGCCTGCCAAGCGCGAGCAGGTGTTTGGCTTCTGCTGCAGCTTCTTCAGTCTGCGGCAGGTGCACGTTCATTTCGTCGCCGTCAAAATCCGCGTTGTAGGGCGGGCATACTGCGGGGTGTATCCTTAACGTCCTTGTCGGAACGATCCGCACATAGTGCCCCATCAATGAAAGCTTATGCAGGCTTGGCTGCCTGTTAAACAGGACAATATCGCCGTTCAGCAAATGCCGCTCGATTATCCAGCCCGGGGCAAGCTCTGCTATTATTTGTTCTTTTGTATCATCAGTTATTTTCTTTCTCTTGCCGTCCAGCGTGATTGCATAAGTAGCGCCAGGATATTCATCGCCGCGCTTTATAAAACCAAGCAGCCATTCCTTGTTCCATTCCGTAACGCGTTCCGGAATTGTTATCTCACTTGCCACTGCGAGCGGCACGCCAACTTCATCTATGCTCAGGAATGGATCCGGAGTTATTACGGAACGCGCGCAAAAATTAACCCTCTTGCCTGCCAGGTTGTATCTTATCCTTCCTTCCTTGCCTTTTATTCTCTGCGAGAGTGTCTTAAGTGGCCTGTTGGTTTTGTGCCTTGCCGGCGGGACTTGCGGCACAGAATTATCAAAATAAGTCGTAATGTGATACTGCAGCAGATCCCATAAATCTTCTATAATAATTTCCGGAGCTCCGGCATTTATATTTTCAAGCAGCCTTTGGTTTACTCTTATTATGTCGGAAAGCTTGTGCGTTAAATCATCCTCTGAACGTTCGCCGGTTACGAGCGTGATTGACGGCCTGATTGTTATTGGCGGAACAAGCAAAAGTGTAAGAACAAGCCACTCTGGCCTCAGCGAACTTGGCTCGATGCCCAGAACAGCTAAATCTTCATCCGGCACTTTTTCAAACAATTCGCGGATCTGCGCTGGCCACAGCCTTGCATCGCCAAGATAAAATGTAGTCGGCTTTTCAAGCACAATGTCTATTTTTTTAGCATTACAATAAAAGCACTTTTTTGATTTTCTCAGGAGCGCAAAAATATTTTTCTGCAAATCATAAAGTGCTTCGACATTATTTTCGCGCTTTGCCTTTGCTATCTGCGTCCGCCATGTGTCTGCCTTGTCGGACGGCATTAGGACGCGCCCGCACTCATTGCAGAAGCATCTTAGCAGATTATGTATCAAATCCATATAGAGTATGTTGAGCACGGGCTTTGCCAGCTGGATGTAACCAAAATGTCCTGGGCATGTTTTCATCCTGCCGCCGCAAACCTTGCATCTTAATCCCGGATCTATGACTCCCATGGACAAATCCATCAAGCCCTTCTCTACAGGATAGCCATCGGCATCGTAAAGCTCCGGGCTTGCAACCTGTACTGCTGCAACTTTTTTTACCCATGACGGAGACATGACTCCGAACGCTATCCGTTCAATCTTCTTTGTCACAATGGGTTCATCTGATGTTACCATTAGTATTTATCCTTCAATATGAGCTTGGGGCGCAGGTGCATCGCCCTTAATTCTTCAAGGAATAGTTTGAATGCGTAAGACATCTCGATTGGCTCTACCTTTGTTTTCTCTCCGCACAGGCAGTATGCCTTCGCCCTGTATGAATCAAATACGCCGACAGAACCGCATTTTTCGCATATCCATTGTATTGTTTTGTCTGAGTCAAATCTCTCTTTCATGAGCAGGGCAGAGCCGTGCGCGACAAAACAATCCTTTTCCATTTCACCGAGCCTGAGGCCGCCTTCCTTTGCCTTGCCCTCGGTCGGCTGCCTTGTAAGCAGCGCTATCGGTCCGCGGGCACGGGCCTGGAGTTTGTCAGCAACCTGATGCTTAAGCCGCATGTAATACATATTGCCGACGAAAATTTTCGCGCGGTATTGCCTGCCTGTCCTGCCGTCATGAAGCACTTCAGTTCCGTCGTCCCTGAAACCCATGGACAGCAGCTCCTGCCTTAGCTTGTCAGGTCCTTCGCTGTGAAATAATGTGCCGTCGATGCTCCTGCCTGTAAGGGCCCCGACTTTGCCGCCAAGCGCTTCGATGAGATGGCCGACTGTCATTCTCTTTGGCAGGCCGTTCGGGCTAAAAACAATATCCGGAACAATTCCCGATGCTGAAAACATCACGTCTTCCGGCGGGACAATCCTGCCAATCACGCCTTTCTGCCCGTGCCTGGAAGAGAATTTGTCGCCAATTTCCGGCTTTCTGTATTCGCGCACGTCAACTTTTATTAGCACCTGGCCGTCTTCCGATTCTGTGACAATAACTTTGTTAACAACGCCGCGCTCGCCGTAACGAACACGCACTGAAGTGTCTTTGCGAATATTGGCTGCTGCTGAAAACGCTTCAAGCTTGCCAAGGAAACGTGGCGGTGACGTTTTTCCAATTAAGACATCGCCGCCGCTTACTTCTACTTCTGGCGCTATTATGCCATCCTCGCCCAAAAATCTGTAATCTTTCTCTAGCGTGTAACCCTGAACGTCCTTCTGCGGAATACAAATATCGTCTATCTGCCCGCCAGGGTATCTTAGTTTTTCAGTAACATAAGGCCTGTAGTAAGTTGAACGCCAGAGCCCGCGGTCTATCGAAGCCCGGTTGACTGTCAGGGCATCGTTCATATTATACCCATCGAAATTTATTATTGCTACGACAACATTCTGGCCGCTGCTCAAAGCATCGCCGTAAATTTCCTGAGTAAAACTCCTGACAAGCGGGACCTGCGGGTAGTGCAGCAGATTTATTGCCGTATCCATTCTGTTCAAAAAATTCAGGGCATAGCAGCCCATTGCCTGCTTTTGCGTTTTTTGTCCCCTGTTTAGCTTTGAGCTTGGGTTGAAATTGGCATAAGGTACCATAGATGTGCAGATGCCAAACACCGCTATCGGGTCTATTTCCAAATGAGTATGGTTTTTGGTAATCTTGTTGGGCGTCATTGCAACATAGGCGTTTTCCTCTTCAGCAGCATCCAGATATTCTATGGCGCCGAGTTTTACCAGATCAGACCATTTCAGCTCGCCAGATTTTAATTTTGACATGTGCTCATCTGTAAGGGCTGGCCTGCTGTCTTTAACAACAATCAACGGCCTTCTTACCCTGTCGCGCTCAGTCCATAGTTTTATCGTGTCCTCTCTTTTGTTATAATATACATTAAGTAGGCTTGTAACCTTGCCCTCCCTGCGCCCCGAAATAACTGATTCTGCAAATCCGACTGCATTATCTACTGCTCCTATCAGGCTGCCATTAAGATATACGTCAGTCATTTTGCGCTCTCCATGTACTGCGGTTTTTTCAGGCCGGCATTCTCAAGGAAATTTAACAGCGTGGTGCTGTCCTCTGGCATCGGCTCTGGCGTAACAGAAGAAAGCAGCGCGAGATTTTTTCTCAGGCCTATATGCTTGCCTTCCGGACTTTCCAGCGGGCACAGGCGCCCCCAGTGAGTCGGGTGAAGTTCGCGCGCCTCAAATGATTCACGTGAAGCTTCAAGAAGTGAAACGACTCTCTGCAAGTGTGAGAGTGTTGCAAGCGCGTTTTCACGGTCCAGCCTTTGCGACACGCCCTGCCTGTTGCCTGTCCAATTGCCTGTTGCCATCGCGGAGCGTATTCTCTGTGTTATGAATTTTGTTCTTATTAGCGCACTGATCGGCAAAATTTTTCCGCGCCGCACTGAGCGCTGGAAAATGTAAAGCATGTCATTTACCAGCAGCTTGATATTTGCCCTGAACAAATCCTCGAGCAAGTCGCCGGACAGCCTTATGCGCTTGTTCATGTAATGGTCGCGGTCATCTTTCTTCACTTTTCCAAGCTTGTGTAAGAAAAGCTTGCGGGCCATCCGTCCCAAAAAGTATCCCTTGGCAATCCTATCCTCGGATTTCTGGCCGATGTGCGGAAGAAGGAAGCTGTCAAGCAGGTAGTCAACCCGCGATATTTTGTTTTCATCCTCCTGCAGCATGCCAGCGGATTTCGCAATAAATTCCTTGGCAAGAACATCGGCCTTGTCACCTTTGATATCAACAAAATCAATCAGGTTTATGTAAATGTCCTCGTCCATACCTTCGAGATTCAGCAGGGCAGGAATGTCAGAATCTTTTGTAAATCCCAGCGCCTTGAGAACAACAACCAATGGTATGCGTTTGAGGGAAGCGAATGTGATGGCCAGCGTTCCGTCCTTCATTCTTTCAAGGACATGCGGTATCTTAAACTGCGGCGAGCTTGAGAACAGCCTTGCGTGGTGCGTAACGGGGCCGGATTTTACCTTAGCAACAAATACATTGTTTGGGGCTAGATCTTCCAAAAGTGAGAGCACGCGTTCGGTGCCATTAACTATAAAGTAACCGCCGCGGTCGTACGGATCCTCGCCAGCCGCAATAATCTCCTCGCTGGAATTGTTGTGCAGATAACATAATTTTGATTTTAGCATAACTGGCAGGTCGGCAATCTGTATCTCTGCGCGCTCGCGCTCCTTGCCATCAATCATAAGAGAAACCTCTAGGAAAACCGGAGATGAATATGAAAGATCGCGGAGCCTTGCCTCAACTGGCATAACTTTTCTGGTAGAGCCATCTGCTTCTGTTATTATTGGCTGGCCAACCTTTATCTTACCAAAAACAAATTTTACTTCTTCTGTGTCCGGCGGTATGACTGCGGGCACGGCGGTACCAACTTCACTCACAAGCCTTTGCAGCCGCACGTCAACAAAATTGTTGAATGACTCTATGTTTGACTGGACAAAATTATTTTCCTCAAAATATTTTTTAATCAACAGAGACATTAGACAACCCGCCTATAATAATCTGATTTTCCCGTGGATGTTTTTCTTTCAATTTTTATAACATCACCGCCCTTAAGATTTGCTGCTTTGGCCAGCGGATCTTTTACTAATATTGCCGGCAACTGAACATCGGAAATATTGTATGCCACAAGTAAATTTTTAATTTCGTCGGGAGACAGTTTAGAAAACTTTGGTGTGAGGACGTGCTGCGTAACATCGATCTTCTTTACCATTCTTCACACGTGCGCCCGCCAAACGCGCTGCTCCAAGAGCATTTCGTCCAAGCTCATCAAACCATTAAAGGTGCTGGACAGGCATACAGACTGCTCGAAAAATGCCTTT
>JACOYC010000018.1 GCA_016182015.1 Nanobdellati archaeon
ACGCGCGTGACTGGGCTCGGAATTGTTGTACTTAAATTCAATCCCATTATTACAAAATCCATAAAACCATCATTGTCAATATCGCCGGTAGCTATCGCACTTCTAGTAAGGCCGGTTATATTGCCTCCGAATGTACTGTTAAGCCTCAAGCCTGGCGAGATGGTAAAATTCTGCCAGCCAGTGCTAGAATTAATATTAGCTGTGTCGTTCGCGTATATCTGCCACGACACCGTCTGGCCGGGCTTCGCAGTAATCAGTGTTATATTTGATGCTGTGCCAGATGCAGGGTTGCCAATAAAAAATGCTGCTGTTGAATTCACGTTTTTATCGGTGCTTTGGTTTAAGGAAAACCACTGGCTTGATAACATGTTGTTATCTGTGACCGGCGCACTAAAGTTTATCCAGTAGTTTTGCTTGATATCATAAGACTGGTTTGTTTGTATGTTACTGTAAGTTGGCGCGATGGTATCATTAAACGTCATGTAGGTAAAATATACTTTGTTAATCCACGTTGCACCGGTCCTGAGGGTGGCTGGCTGCGGCTCGGTCTGCTTGCTTATTAGTGTAAATGTTCCGTTTCCTGTTACGGCTAAATTCGTGTCATTGTTAATCATAGAAACCGTGCGGCGTATGAGCGAATTGCCTTTTATTACTTTTGTAAAAGAGCTAACTCCGTCAGAAATATTTGTTGTTATGTTAAAAAAATTAACAGTTGCATTTGACATCGCTATTGTGTATGCAAAAGAGCTAAGCCTGTTTGTTATTACATTAAGACCGGACGCTTCAGGTATTATAATATTTACGTTGGTGCTATTTACATTCTGCTCCCATGGTGTGTTGTAGCCAAAATACTGTGCAGTTTTCTGATAGGGGAATGCGGTTTTTGGGTAAGTGTAAGTAGCGTATAATATCGCGTGGGCGGAATCTGATGTGGCTGCAGAATATGTTACATTCAGCCTTGCTATTGTGCCATTTGTCAGGCTTGCCTTTGCTCCGGTCAGATTGTATATGACATGATGCTCGCTCATAGTTTCGCCCGGCGCATTCAGCTGAAACTTTGTGCAGTTAATATCAGTGCTGCCAATCTTTCCGCATATCTGCGCATTGCCAGCAGTAGTTGCTGTCCATCCAAGCACCGTATGCGCCCAAATCTGCTGCATTTGTGTACTGGTTTCAGGCAAAAAGAATATTGTTGACATATTCTTTGTTGCTGTGCTTGGCACATCGCCGCCGTCTGGCATCGGATAAGCTACAGTCTTTGTAAGCGTGTCTTGGTTTGCCAGCGTATAATTATAAGTTATAAAAATCTCGCCGCCAATTGGCTCAAAAACCTGGCCAGTATTGTTTACTGTTATTGATTGCTGTTTGTTTACAGCAAAGTTTGTTCCGCTAAGATTGAAAAGAAACTGCGTATCGTAAGAAGCAGATGTTCCGCACTCCACATAAAGTGGCTTTGCCAGATCTGCGCTGTTGCCGCTTACATTTACGTGTAAAAGCGCATCCGCTGTTGTCGCGCAATCAACCCAGCCATAAATAGCCGCCCACTGGCTAAGTATAGATTCGTTTTCGGCGATAGTTGTATTAAAATCCAGATATATAGATTTGGCTGCTGCAATTGTAGTATTCCATGTGTAAATTGGAAAAATCACTGTATTTATCTGTGATGGTGATGTGTCGTCATACTCATATGTTATCCACAAAACTGCATTGTGCTGGTTTGTTGTCTCGCCTGTCACGCGCACAGATACATTCATGCCCATGGTTCTGGGCCAGCTGAAGCCCGTTAAAAATGGTGTAACATCTGCATAAACATAAAACGGGTATTCTTCCGCCACGGAGCCAAGATAGTACTTCGGCTTCGTGTTGTTCGCCACCGAACGCTGCGTGCCGTTAACAAGCAATGTTACATTAACAACCTGTGCGGCTGTTGCTGACGTGGCAACCGCCCTGAATTCTACCCAAGCGCTTCGTATTATCACGTTACTCTCTGGTATTGTTACTAAAGCCGAACTAGAATCCCAAAACGCGTTTGCAGCCACGTCAGACTGGGTATTCTGAAGGCGCTGATCTATGAAATAGCCTACTGTTTTAATCTGCTGGCCTGCTTCTGCAAATGGCATAGCTACTATCAGCGAAAAAATCAATAGCAAAATCGCAATTATCAGTTTCATTTAAGCAGCTCCTGGATTTTCTTTTTTATTTTTATGTCTAAACTGGAAAAATCCGGGTTTGCAAGCTCGCCTTCCATAAAGCGCTCAAACCGTTTAGAAGCAACCAGCCCGTTCTTTTCACAGTATTTTCTGAACTGTTCGTAGAGCGCACTGTTTAAGAAGAATGTTACTGCTTTTTTCTTACAGATATTTGAAATGGCCAGCCTCTCCTCACCCTTTATATTTATGAATATTTATTTATAAATATATCGCTGCGCTAGGCTTTGTTGAGAGTCTCTAACTTTCGTCAAAATTCTGGCTTACTCACTTCGTTCGCCGACGCCAGTTGAGGCTTTAGCCTCAACACTCAAAAAGCGTCGACAGCCAGAATTTCGACTCTTTCAACAAAGCCGCTGCGCTAGGAAAGAACAAAATCGTCAATAAAAAATGAATCCCTGCCCTTGTTCGCAGGGAAATTTCCGGTTAGCTTAAACCTGATAAATTTTGTTTGCGGCAGAGTTGTAAAAGTTACGCTTACTTTTGCCCACTGGCCAGCTTTTTGCGACTGAACACCTGCCCGCTCTGATGCCCAGACAGAAACATCGTTAAAGTTTACCAAATCATCCGAATCTATGCCGAGGAAATTTTCATCAAACTGCTGGAGCTGCACCGTTGCAAAATCGTCATCACCGCCGCTGCGCACATAATTTTCGCTGAACGATAATACATATTGCTTGTCCGGACTGGCTGAAATTGTGGCACTTTCTATCCAATTATCCAGTTTTTCGTCCTGGCTAACAAGCTTTGCTGTGTCTACTAGCATAGCGTTTCCGTGCACGCCCCTCCCCTGCGCATCTGCAACATAGTAGCCTGGATCAGTATCATCAGCATCCGGCGCGTAGAATAAACGATGCTCGTGTTTCAGGTAAAAGCCGGCAGGCATTTTCGCATTGTCTGGCCTGCCAGCCTCAAAATCTGCAGAGAAGGCTGGCGGACTAAGAACAGAAAAGCCGGTTATGTTAGATGTACTTGCTAATAATACGACAGAAATAAACGCTGCCAAACAGATTATTAGTACAAATGAAACATACTTATTTCTCTGTCTGGCCATGGGAAATTATAAAATTGATAGATTAAAAACTTTCCCTAAAATGAAAAGTCATCTATGTAATAGTTATCCTGACCGATATTGTTCAGATTGGCCTGCATGAATGCTATCTTGGCCTGCGTCGCGCTCGGGTCTGGTGTTATAGTTGCACTTACCTTGAGCCAGCCGTTTGCAGCCGATGAAGATGTTACAGTCACATAGTCCCTTATTGATACTGCTTCAGTAGCATTAAACTGGAATAAATCGCCAGTCTGCCCCAAAAAATTATTATTAGCATCTAATTCATAATAATAAACAACCCCGAAATCATTTGAATTCGGTGCCGGCAAGTATTTCGTGTAAAATGTGAACGTATATTGCTGCCCGCCAGTCACGGGGAATAATCCTGTCTCAACCCAGGTATCTGAACTGAATACTTCCGGGTGCATAATTGATGCATTAAATTTAAGGCTGTGCAAACCACCAAATGTCTGCTCGCCAGAAAAAATATCATACGGCGCATTTGCTAAATCGTCAGCGTTGAATGTTTCAAATGTGTTTTTCAAATAAATACCGAGTGGCACGCTGGCCTTGCTCGCCCTCGGCAGTTCGAAGTTATTTGAATACTGATTTATTGAATCCCCAATCGGAGCAAAATCGCTAAAGTGATTTACTTTTGCCCAAACATAATCTTTCTTTTTTCATATTTTACGCGAACCTCTGCTGAATCAAATGCTTTATCTGCGTTGAGATTAAAAAATTTGTTGAGGCCGCCCCATGTACCATCTCTGTTCGGGTCTATTGCTGTTGGATCTGCTATTGGTGTTATTGTCACGTTAAGTGGCGCTAAGGCTTTTACAATAACTTTTACACCCAATGCCGTGTTTTCAAAGGTATACGTGTGCAGGCCTGCCTCTGCTGGCGATGCCAAAACAATTGCAGTTATAATAAATATTCCGAACAAAAATATGTGTTTGTCCATGTTTACCAAAAAACTGTCTTGTTATGTGTTTATAAAAATTTAGCTAGGTTAGAATATACTGGAGTTAGCCAATATACTGTGTCGTTTCGCCTTTTTGTTTTTGCATCTCTACTGCCTGTCTGGCCTGCTCAAGCAGGCCCTTGAGCTTGTCCTCTATCTCTGCAGCACGCTTGAGGAGCGGGGCATAGTCAATATCCAAACCGATATATTTGTCAAGGACCTGAATTATTTTTGCTGCCGCGCGGTTGTCGGGCAGCTTGCCCTGCGCCTCTGCAAAAATAAATGACGCCTTTATTTCCTTGTCCAGCTTGTCAAGCAGGGCGCCAGACACACCAAGTATAATGCCGTCTTTCAGCGGGAAAGCGCCTGCAGACTGCAGCATTTTTCCCCTGGCATCGTCATTTGAAAAAAAGTATGCATCTGATTCATCTTTTTCTGATTCTGGCGAGCCGATGCCTTCTATCGAAATAATTTCTTTTGCATTTAATTTTTTGTAAAGGAATATTATAGCATCTGCAACCTCCCACTCTATGTTTGAAACGCCGGCAATTGCTTCTAAAATCACTAAATTATATTTTTCGTTGTAGAGAATATCTATTGGCTGGATTACGCGCTTGCCGTGCACGATAGCCATGGGCGCGAGCTCCGGGCTCCAGATTCTTCCGATTTGTTTCAGCTTCAGGTGATCAACCAAATACTCAATTGCAATTGTTGAGACAAACCCAAAGCCGGGAAAGCCTTCTATAATTGTAGCTTTCTGCGGTTTCTCATTGAGCTCTATTTTCATCATAGTGTAATCCTGCGAGATGAGATTAGCAAAAGCGCAAGCTTTTGTGTTATCTCATTGAGCTCTATTTTCATCAT
>JACOYC010000004.1 GCA_016182015.1 Nanobdellati archaeon
GTGCCATCGTTCACAATTACATAGTCCGCCATCGCAACCGCGCTGCCGAGCCCCCAGCCAAGTTCCTTCTCATCGCGGAAATCAAACTCCTCTTTTGTTTTCATCTGCTTGCTGTCCCAGCTTGCCTCCCTGTTCTGCGCCCTCTGAAAACGGATGTGCGGCGGCGCATGAACTGCCACAAGAACAAACTTGTCACCGAACTGCTGCCGGAAAAATTTCGCTTCTGCAAGCCCTTTGATATCTTCAATCACGACTGTCTTGCCGGCCTGCAGGGCTTCATCAATGGCTGGCACGCAGAGCTTGGCAACAATATCAAAGCCCAGCGATTCGCGGATTTTTGTTGCAAATTCCCTGACAGATTCCTTTGTAATCGGCACATTTTCTTCTTCCATTCTTTTTTTAATAATTTTTCCCATGTCAATTGAACTTACATTAAGCCTTGTCCGCTTCGTGAAATCTGTCAGCAGGGACTGGCCGCGCATCTCTTTCTTAAGAAATTCCTTCGGGTAGATAATCTCTAGATTCAGCTCGCTCTCGCTGATAATCCGCAACAGTTCGTTCTTGCCTGAGCCGGGCATGCCAGTCAGCGCAATAACTAGTGCATTCATACCGACAAAAACATCGTACGCTTAAAAAAGATTTAGGAAATAAAAGAAACACTACTCAACTTACATACCCGCTGTCCTCTGGCTCTTTTGCCTGCTCGAGCCAGCCGTCTGCAAGCTTGCCGACATACTTAAGTATTTCTTTTTTCACGGCAGGCCACTCTTCCCACACATGTTTCACGAATTTAATCTCATCTGCCTCTGTCTGCAGGCTGGCCTGCAGGCCAACGTGAACAAGGTGCCAAAGCTTTTTGTAAAGATTAAACAGCGGCTGCAACTCCTGCTTCTCAAAAATCTTTGTTTCAACCATCGAGTGCAAAGAGTTTGGATTCGGGTTCAGCACCGGCTCGAACCACTCCGAATAGGCCTGCAGCCTGTTTGTGATTGCGCGCCGCAGTTCGCGCGAAAAATTCAGTTCAGGATCGGCTTTTACAATCTCAAACTCGGCGTTAAACTCCTCGAACTTTGGCAGGCCGTATTTCTTTCTAAGCTCTTCATAATTATCTTTTACTTTTTCTGCGCTCTTTTTGTCTTCTTTCTCAGCCATGCAAAAATCAGAATGGGTTTGTTTTTAAAAGTGATGTATATATAATTATATATTATTATATCTATGATATATAAATATATACATGCCTCGAGAGAGAATCGAACTCTCGACCTTTGCCTGCTTGGCTGGATTACCAAGGCAACGCTCTACCAGTCTGAGCTACCGAGGCGCGACTCTATTTCTAAAAGTCTATTTATATCTTTGTCGCCCTATCGCTAAGACCCAAGGGGGCGCTGCCCCCTTCATTCTTAGTCACTCGCCAAAATCCAAAGGATTTGGCGTGTCAGCGGAACTATGTTCCGCTACATCTGATCCCCCGGTCGCATCTAAAGATGCGACTAAATTTATATTATTAATTAATCTTAGTTGCCTTGTCGTAAATCCTGAAAACCCTGTCCAAATCCTTTGCTTCAACTGACTTTCTGAGCTCCATTCGCGCAGATGCCTTTGCCATTCTCACAATGCCGACAACAATCTGCGGCGTAATTTTATACGGTAACGCGGGCTCGCGGTTCTTAACACCTGTAGCAAATTCTTTTATTTTTTCTCCGAGATCGTGCGGTATCACAACTTCTTTTATTTTCAGGGCATAACTTACATACTTTTTTATGAAGTCCATGTCTGCATCGCGTATCGGCACTTTGTGCTCTGAAACTATTTTTTCCGCAATATCTGAAAAATTTTGCAGGTTGGCCTGCTTTGGAAAAAGCGTAAGATGGAATTTCCCGACAAGGTATGGATCGAGCGGAATTTTCCCATCTTCTTTTGGAATTGTATCTGACAAAATTGATGCCCGAACATCAAACCTCCGCCTGCCTTTTTTGGTTTTGTAGGAAATGTAACTTGTTTCAAGCGTTCGGTATAAAATAAGTTCGTCTTCTTTTCTAATATAATGGAGTTTTGTTACAAAACAGCCGCTGACCTGCCTGGCAAGAAAGCCTGGCCTCACGCGGCCCTGCTCGTCAAACATAACACATACGCCCTCGTTGGCCTTTCCTTTTACCCAGCTGCCAAAAAGCCTACGCGCTGACTCCATTAACTCTGCTTTTCCGGAAAACTGGTCGCCGACCAGCAAAATATTATATGGTTCGGTGGAAAAAAGCTGTAGCATGATTGCCTGCTTTGCGTCAAAATTGCCTATTATATCCGGTGCGATATACTGAGAAATAGCTGCAAATGCCCTGTCGGAAAATTCCGCAAACCTATCGTGAAAAAACCCCTTGCGTATTTTTTCATTTATATCCGGCGCAAACTGTTCCGGCGAAATTATTTTTGGAAAATGATCTTTGCCTGATATGAGAAAACTCCACCCGTGCCTGTGCAATGAAATGCGGGCTTTGCCCTGCTTCACCCAGTTTGTAATCATGCCAAGCTCGCCTTCTGTCAGATAATTTGCAACTTTTGATAACTCAAATCTCTCGCGCGGCGCTAATGGCCGCAGTAAAAGCGAGTAGTCTTTTGTTGCTGCTGCGGATTTTGCTATGACGTCTTTAGCTACAACTGCAGTCAGCTTGGCTGTCTTTCCGAGCTGCTTGCCGGCCCGCTCAATAAACCGGTTGGCCTGCTCTGAAACTGTCTTGCTGAAGTCTGCGCCGCTTTCCTGCAAAATTTCTGCAGCCTCTGCACCTTTTTCTTTTATTATGCCCGCTGCAGTTTTTGCCCCTTCTGTTACTTTTTCTGAAAATACTTTGCCAAATTTTTTCAGCGCAACAGCTATGTCATCCAAATCTATTTCATCCCGCTTGCCGGCCAAATAACACCCCCATTTTACACATTAAGTGGCGAGGGCCGGATTTGCACCTGATTGAGTTCAACTGAAACGCTGACTCATTCAGCTTTGAACCGGCGACATCGAGCTTATTGCCGCAGGCAATCCGCAAATGCGGACTGTTTGCGTTATGAAACTCGCGTTCTTTCCTGCGGGCTTTCCGGTGCATCGAAGCGAAGCGCAGATGCGTCTGCCTTTCTTTCTAGATGCCCGGGAGCGTCTTTCTTTCGCGAAAGAAAGAAGCTGCCGTACCAGGCTGAACTACCCCGCCACAAAATCCAACATCTCACGGATTTAAAATCATTATGTAAGTGGACTGGAGGGGATTTTCTTTATTCACAAATCCTTAGTCGCATCTTTAGATGCGACCGGGGGATCGGAAGTGACTAAGAACGAAGGGGGCTCTGCCCCCTTGGGTCTTAGATTTGAACCCCTAGCCTCTCGCACTAAGGGTGCCCAGCGGTCCCCTTAGGAACCCTCGGCAACCAACTGGACGACTTGCCATGCGAGCGTTCTATTGCCCAACATTAATGCTAATGCTTCCAGGTTGAACTACCAGCCCACAAAATAAAACAAAAACATACTTTAAAAAGTTTCAAAAATATAAAACACTACGCCAGCCAGGCAAGCCAGCCCATGGCGCCAACTAACAAAGCACCAACTAAAATCCAAAAACCTGTTTCTTTATCGTCCATGCCAACCTCCTATCTGGCGTATTGCACGCCTATCAAAATGCCGATTATTATGCCAACAACAAGGCCCGATATAAATTCTTTTATTCCGTACTCAACTTCCTCTCTCGCTGCGCGCAGCTCCCTTGCCAACCTACTAGCCATTACAACATCCCCCTGTTTTTGCCTGGCGTTGCTCCCTTGAGCTCAATCTGTCCAAGCACTATAAGCAATGCCCCGAGGCCATAAAATAACGGAAAAAACAAAATCTCCTTGCCGCCGATGGGCGCCACGCTGGAGACTAAGAAACGCAGGCCAGCCACGAGCGTTCCGTATACGCCGAAGCCAAGCCAAGTCGCCCCAGCAAATATCAAAAACAAGCCAATAATCTCGTGCCTTCTTAAGTTCGTGGCCATTACATACCTCTTTATCTTAATTAGCTAGCCGGTATATAAAACTGTTTAATTTTATATGGGTGGTAACAACTTTTGGATGTAAGTGGGGCTGCCAGGATTTCCAAAGCCTCACGGAGGCGTGGCACAGCTGAACCGTAGTTCAGTTGTGTCTTTGAACCTGGATCGCACGGTCCCAAACCGCGAGTCCTGACCAAGCTGTCTGACCGCCATCGATCTTTTACGCCAAAGTGTGTTCGGTCGAAGACCGAACCCGCTGAAAGCGTGGACCGATTTTGCGGTCCTTAGACTACAGCCCCAAATGCGCCAGCTGGGATTTTCACCGTGTATTGAACCCAGGTCCTAACCTTGGCAAGGTTATGTCCTACCGTTGTCCTGCACATCTGGGTTTTGTGGCATCGCAGATGCCACTACTTCTTTGGGTTCCCAGGAGCCTTTCTTTCTTTGCAAGAAAGAAAGGGTGCTGCTAGACTACTGGCGCACGTTTTTGAACTATTATTATGATTTATAAAACTATTTAACAAACTAAACAAACCTTGCCCCGAGAAGCGTGCCGATTGCATAGCCAGCCAGCGCGGCCAGCATCCCGATGACTGCCATCTCAACTCCACTCCTCAGCGGACTGCCAACAGTAGTTTTTGCCTTGTATGCGCCGACAAAAAATAAAGTTGCTGTTGAAATAACGAGCGTTACTTTTATTGCAAAATCTATGGGTAAGAAAAAGAACGGCACTATTGGTATGAACGATCCAATAATCGCAGAAAATCCGACAACGATTGCAGTGTTCAGTGGGCTGACCTTCAATGGGTAAATCTTCAGCTCCTGTTCCATCATTACCTTAAGCCATCTTTTTTTGTTGGATGTTATGTGCGCGACAATTTTTTTAAGTAAACCTCCTGTAAAACCAAACCGTTTGTAAATACTAAAAATTTCCTGCCGCTCTGCAGCTGGCATGTCTTTTATCTCGCGCTTTTCCTGCGCGATCTGCGACAGGTAATATTCGTGTTCGGCTTTGAATGAAGTGTACGCAACCGCTGCCATCGAGATTGATTCCGCAAACGCGGCTGCGACCGCCGCGATGATAATTACTGAAAAACTTTTTGTCGCAGTCGCAACACCAAGGACAACACCAAGAACGTTTACCAGCCCGTCCTGCCAGCCAAGGATAAAGTCCCGCCACCGCGAGCTAGCATGATTACTTTTCGGCTCGATGTGTTTTTTGCGTATGACTGCCTGCCGCGCCATAAAATAAAATATGTTTGTAGATTTAAATGCCTGCTTTATCCGCCCGCAGTGATTAGAAAAAATATATTACCTAACACTTCCATTCGCAATGAACCTTGTCTTAACCTCGCCCTGCGGAGTTTTCAAAATATTTCCATTTGCTGTCAATCTGTTATTTTCGATTTTCAGGCTTAACTTTTCCAGCTCTTCTATTTCGATTTCCGCGGCAGGCCCGAAATTTATGTTATCAGCTAGCACCTTCCGGCCGTTTTCCCCAACCGGAGAAATTACCTCATCCTGCTTATCATCAACTGCGGCCAGCAACATTCCCTGCGAAATCTCGCCCCTAATTTTGGCCGGCTTCAAGTTTGCAACAATAATTATTTTCTTGCCAATTAGTTCCTGTGGCTTGTAGAACTTTCTGATGCCGGCAACAATCTGCCGCTCCCCAAGCTGGCCGACGTCAATCTGCAATTTCAGTAACTTGTCCGAGTCAGCAACAACATCTACGCTTTTGATTTCTCCAACACGCAAATCAGCCGAAGAGGTGCAATACGTAACTGATTTCGGCGTAATACGTAACTGCACCGGCTCGAATTTTTCAGTTTTCTTAAATAAAATTTCGCCTTTGTTTACCTTCGTTCCAACTTTAATGGCACCGTACTTAATATTTTTCAACTTCGGCAGTTCAACCCCCAACTGCTTCGCAATCTTCTCCGCGCTTTCCGGGATGAATGGCCAGGCCAGCGCGGAAATTACGCGCAAACATTCGGCAAGATTGTACAAAATGGTTTTTAGTTTTTGGTCATTGGTCTTGACCAGCTCCCACGGCTTCTGCTCGTCCACATATTTGTTGCACGCGCCGATAAAGCCGAAGATTTTTTCCAGAGCGTGGTGAAGTTCTATTTCTGTAACATCTCTTGAAACGTCTTTCAACGTCGTTTCAAATAATTTTTTCATATTCGAATCAGTTTTTCCCTTAGGAACTTTTCCTGCGGTATTTTTTTCTATTAATGTCAATGTACGTGACAATAAGTTTCCTAAACTATTTGCCAGATCTGAGTTCAACCGTTCAAACAGAACCTTCTCCGAGAAATCGCTGTCTGTCTTTGGGTCAAGCTCGCGCAGAAACGCGTACCGCACGGCATCTGCGCCGTATTTATCCACGAGAACCCCTGGGTTTATTGTGTTTCCGAGAGATTTTGAAATCTTCTGGCCATCCAGCGTGAGAAAGCTGTGGATGTAAATCTTTTTCGGAATCTTCAGGCCGGCAGAAAACAGCATAGCTGGCCAAATAACTGTGTGAAACCAACCATTGTCAGTGCCAAGCAGCTGCGCATCGGCTGGCCAGAACTTTTTGAAATTTTTTCCATTTGGGAAATCCAAGCCAGAGACATAGCACTGCAGCGCTTCGAACCAAATGTAAGTAACGTGTTTTTCATCCAGCGGGAAAGGCACGCCCCACTGCAGCGAAGAGCGTGAGACTGACAAATCCTTTAGCCCTTCCTTGACGCGATTGATTATCTCTTGCCTGCGGTTTTCTGGGGAGATAAACTCCGGATTATTTTCGTAAAGCTCCAATAATTTTTTCTGATATTTCGAAAGTTTGAAAAAATATGACTCTTCCTTAATTAATTCGGCTTCATTTTTGTGAATCGGGCAAACCTTTCCGTTTATTAAATCCTTTTCTGTGTAAAAAGTTTCACAGCCAACACAATATAAGCCTTCGTATGCTCCCTTGTAAATGTCGCCTTTTTTTGCGATTCGCTTGATAAATTCCTTGACTGCCTTTTTGTGCTGTTCGCTTGTTGTGCGCAGGAAAATATCATAATTAATATTTAGTTTTTTCCACGCCTTCTGAAATTCGGCCGCGATGTCGTCCACAAAGTCCTGCGGCTCCTTGTTCGCGGCCTGCGCAGCTCTTTGTATCTTGAGGCCATGCTCATCAGTGCCAGTCAGATAGAGCGAATCGTAGCCAAGGCTTTGGTGCCATCGCTTCAGCACATCCGCAAGAACCTTCTGGTAGCTATGCCCGATGTGCGGCAGGCTATTCGTGTAGTCTATCGCTGTCGTGATGTAAAACTTTCTAGCCTTTGCCATCGAAAATACCTCCTAAATCTAACTTTAAAAATCTTCTATAAACGCATCCGTAAATCAGCTCGTGTTGCTAGTTTGGGTCACCAGTGTTACTTGTTTGTTGGAGTATATAAAGGTTTCAGATATTATTTTATATACTTAATATATAAAAATATATAAAATTATATATTTATCTTTTTGCCTTCCTCTCCATGCCTGCCAACACGCTGTCAACCTTCTTCAGGCCAGCCCTTGCCTGCGAGAGCGCCTTCCTGAGCTGCCTCGAAACCTGCTTGCCTGCAGTCTTATAAACGCCCTGCTGCAGCTCCCTAACGAGAGCCAGCGATTCGCGGACAACTTTCTTGCCGTCTTTTGCAGTTATTCTGTGCTTCTTGGCCAGATGCCTCAGCGTTTTCTTGGCCAGATCGTTCGCCATTGCAGCCGCACCCACACCAATCAACAAGCCCTTCCTTAATGTGCTCCTTACCATTTTTCTCTTCCTAAACCTTCATCCTCAGAATGGATATTATCATCCAAAACCCGAAGAATGTTGCAATCAGAAACAAGATGCGCGAAACTGGCCAGCCGAAAAAAATAGGCAGTGTTTCAACCCTTGCAAACAGCGCGATCCCGACGGACATTGTTCCAATCAAAAACGCAAGCGCAATTTTTTCTGATGATGACTCAAGCTCCCTTGCCAGATGCTCTATCTCTTTCAGCTCTTTTGGCTCAACCTCAATTTTTACCTTGCCCTTTTCAAGCCTGTGCAGGAAACGCGAGAACTGCATCGGTGCCTTATCAACTGCGCGAAGCGATTCCTTCAGCCTTTTCTCAAGCCTCTGCTTTATGTACTCGAGCGAGCGATGCGATTCGGCAAACTGCTTTACGTAAGGCGTAATTGTCTCAACATAGCTGTAATTGCTGACCAGCATCTTGCTCACGCCGTCCAGTGTGAGAATCTGTTTTGTAAGCAGGACAAAATCCACCGGCAGCTTCAGGCCATTGTCGTGCGCAATCTTCGTCAGATCAACAAGGTCCTGCGCAGCGTATTCATTCGCGCTTCTGACATAGAATAAATTCAGCTGCTGCCTGATATCCTGGCGCAGCTTTTTAACATTTACATCTTCGTCGGAAATATTCATATCAAGAATCGCGTTTACAACGCCGTCTATGTCGCGCTCGACCAGCGAGACTAAAAGCGCGGCAATCTGCTCCTTCAGCTCATCATCAAGGCTGCCGACAATTCCGTAATCAATCAGTCCAACCCTATCATCCGTGATCAATATGTTTCCGGGATGCGGGTCTGCGTGAAAATAACCGTCTTCCATCACCTGTTTTAGGAATGCATCGGCCAGCTCATGCATTATTTTCTTGTTCTGTTTTGCATCGCCGTGAAATTTTCTTAATGGAACTCCGTCAATTTTTTCTAGTGTCAAAACCTTTTTCGAAGTGTACTTCATGTAAACCTTGGGAACTTTGATCGTTGCAGAATCCTTGAACATATTGTAAAATCTCTCTGTATTTCTTGCTTCTATCTGAAAATCAAGCTCTTGATGTATCCATTTTGAAAATTCTTCTACTATTTCGGTGGGGTTGTATTTTTTGGAGTCCTCAATATGCCTCTCAATCAATTTTGCGAAAAAGAAAAGTATGTGCAAATCGTGCTCGATTGTATCTTTTATCCGCGGCCGCTGGACTTTTACTACAACCCGCTGGCCATTCTTCAGCTGGGCCTCATAGACTTGGGCGATTGACGCGGCGGAGAGCGGTGTTTTGCTGAACGCCCTGAAAAATCTGTTTATCGGGCTGCCAAGTTCTGACTCAATAATAAGTTTCGCTTCCTCGAAATCAAATTCCTTTACGCTGTCCTGCAGTTTTGAAAACTCCATGACATATTCGCGCGGTATTAAATCCGGCCTGACACTCAACAGCTGGCCAAACTTTATGAAAGTCGGCCCAAGTTTTTCAAACGCGTGCCGCAACTTCTCGGCGGAAGACATCTCCGGCTGCGGCTTGAAGCCCCAGTTGAATAATTTTTTTCCTTTCAGCTTTACCCGCGTGAGAAAATTATGCAGGCCAGCCTCCGCAAGGACAGCCATGATATAATTAAATCTGGCTATGTCTCTTATTTCATGTGTGATTGTGGCCATAATATAATTATAGACTTTGGGTTAATAAATGTTATTAACTTGAACCCGCCGCGGGTTCAAGGAATGGAAAACGCAAAAGCGTTTTTCATAACTAAATCCTAATAGCAAAGAAATATGGACCAAACCATCCGCGAGATTGCACACCGAATAAATGAGATTGACAGCAAGCGAAAAGTCCTTGCCAGCTCCTTGGGGGCGTGCAGTGATTCCGGAATAGTAAATTTGAAAGAAAAAATAAAAGAGATAAAATTAGATGGCAATTCGGTTGTGGTTGGGGTGGACGGCGGATTTTTGAAGAAAGAGTACCATGGCGCTGGCCTGATTCTCCGCCGCGCGGTTGCGGTTGCTTTCAAATTTGATAAGGAGTTAAAACTTTTGGAGACAAACTATTTCCCGAACCGCAGGCCACTGCCAGAGCCTGTGGTGACTGGGCCAGAGCTTTCAGAGCAGGAGTTTAATCTGCTTGCCGGCTTGAAGCGCGAGGAGTGCGAACTGCAAACCGCGCTTGCAGCGATTGAGAAGTTCTCACCGGATGTTCTTGTTAGAGATGGTTCAATAATTTTGTACCCGGGCAGCGCGGTTGAAAAAGAATCACAGATTTATGGCGAATACAAAACAGTTATCGGCCTTTTCAAACAATTATACAAAACCTGCAAAGAGAAAAATATTTTGCTTGTTGGCGCAGTGGAGGACTCGCGCGGGAAAAGGTATTGCGGGATTTTGAAGAAAGAGGTGTTGCCGGAAGTTGCCGGCTACGAGAATATTTCCAAAGATGTAAAAACAAAAATAGAAAATACAAAAGACGTTCTGGACATAACGACTGATACTTTATTTTTGTATTATTTGCTGGGCGTCGGCGAGCGGACAGCCGCGCTGGATTATTCAACAACGTCAGACCTACCGATAATTGAAGATCTCGCTGACTTCCGGAAAAATATTTACGTGTCTTACATCAAGGCCGCGGAGTTTGACCGCCCGTTGAGGTTGGATTTTTTTGCCGAGCCAGAAAGCCTGCAGGAGACCGCGGACAAAATTGTTTCAATTATTTTTGCTCTTTCGAATCAGAATCGGCTGTACTCCTATCCTTCCGTCCTGATAGAGGCAGACGCCCGGGCAAAGCTGTCCGAGGATGAGATAGAATACTTTAAGGCGGCGATTGCTGAGAGGTTAGGAAGGAATCCAATTTTGTTTGAGCTCAGGCGGGAGATGCGGCCGTTCTAGGCTGTAACAAACTGCAAAGTTTTGTGGCATTGTAAACTTTGACTCGGTACGTCTCCAAAGCAACTTTAAGTCCCTGGTTATTAATATCGTGATCGTGGCTAACTACTGCGACTGCTAAACTCGGTATCTCACGTGTGATCTTTATGGCTGTAGCTACTAGTGCTTTATCCCATGCATTTGAATGGGCCCCAACGTGAAGACCTGCATTATTTGTAAACGCTGCTCTAACCTCGAGCGGCAGCACTAATTGTCTGTCGCCGCCCAACATTATGAACGGAGAATTATTTTGGGTGGCCGCGCCCAACCAGGAATAAAATCTTGTCCGTGTTTCATTACCATAAGAATCAACGGCGTCTCGCAACTCAGTATGGGTCGGCCTGAAAAGTGCTAATGCGTACGGTCCAGCGCTGTTGCCACGTTCGATTAGCCCCATTGCCTCGGTGGCGGACGCTACTAATCGTACTCTGCTTTCTGGCACGCTCCCGCCAAATCGCTTATCCTGATAAAGTCCATCTAATATAACGTTGGCATCTAGAAATATCAACTGAGTTTTCCCACGTTGCGCCAAGATTTCTTCTAGTTCTGGCAGATTGGATACTCTTGCATCAACAATGCGTAGCTTTTGAACCATGCATATATTTCAATATAGCTCTTTAAAAGGCTTGCTATTGCTCCTCACTAACCTGCGGCGGGAGATGAAGCCGTTCTGATTACCTGACGGCTTGCAACGCGCTAATTTCTTTAAATGTAATTATTTTTGTGCTATAACCAAACCGACTAAATCCGCGGCCTGCCTGTGAGGCGAGCAATGCTTCTTTTATAACATCAGACGACGCGCCGCGGGTTGAAATCCGCCTGACCGCGCCAACTTTCAAATCTTTATTCGAGTGAACCCTGCCCTTACCATACAATTCCATGAGCGTTTCAGTGACGTGGTCGCGCATCTGCTTTGTGAGCCAGCCGTCACTCTTTCCAATCGGCAGATAAACTGTACACTCACCTTTCGTACCGGTTTCGTCGGCCAGCAGGTAAACCAATGGCGGCCGCATAGGTGGAGCTACCTGCAGAAAGCTATATAAATTCCGTAACGAAGCGTATTGTATCTCTAAATTATCCAACCGCTCTGCGTGCACACAGTCCGGATTGCACTGCGCATGGTCCTGCCGATCCAGCCAATGAGAAAGATCTTCTCTTTTAGTTATTTTGGTTTCAAGGCGCGCGCTTAAAAATTCAACTCGATTCAGTTTCATTAATTCTAATGCCTCTGCCGGCACGATGCCTTGCAAGGCGTGTTCGAAGTTAAAATCCTGTATTCGGATATATGAACTTTGTGCGCCAGTGATTTCCGCCAGCGCATCGTGCGGCACCTGGAAAAATGGAACAAACACCTTTTCTCCGCCATTAACAACCTGTGCCACTATGGGTTGTGCCTGTTGAAGCATCCGCAGCCGGCCCTCCAGGTTAGTATTTTCTGTCTGCAGGCGTTTTAATCGCTCATCAAACGTCTCACGCGTCTTTTCTAACTGAGTTTCACTACCTAACCTTTGTCGCTCTAATCGTGCCTGCTCTGCCTCAAGTGATTGTATGTATCTCATCATTGCCTGTTCTGGTGGCACGTCTGATTTTATTACGTTGTAGCCAAATGGCTGCTGATGAACTGCTGCAGAAACCTTTGCTAACTCTGAAAAAATATTCTCCACGATGTCCAGCGGAGCGCCGGCGACATACAAGACTGTGCCATCGAGAGAAACAAAAGCACTAAGCAAGCCGCGCTTGTGCAGTCTGTCCTTAACAAGATTCTTAATGTTTCTGGCTTGCTGCAAGGGTTCAAAGCGTGTTCCTAGCGCATTCAACTGCACTTCAAAGCAATCCATAAAATCGGCGTACTGCGACTATTTTTAAAGCTATTGCCCTTTCCCAACCTGCAGCGGTAGCTGCGACCTTTTTGATTACTATTTCGGTTTAGTCTCATTTAGTAAATATTTTCTCACCGGTTCGAGTATTAACATTACTTTTTGCCGCATTTCTTCAGACTCAAAGGCATTGCCGCTTCTGAATTTAATTTCTTCTGGTGATAGGTTACTTTTTATAATTGTACCATCGGGCATCGCCCGTATGAACATTTCTGCAGTTAGGTCTGCCGGCCCCTTGAGCGTTAGCTCATAAGTCCTTTGCAAATAATATTCTCCACTCGGACGCGGTCCGTCGCCGGTTAGGTCTTCCATTAAATCTATCATACGTGTTGTACAAGTATGGCTGTCTAGTCTTATGCCGCCGGATCCAGTTGAAAGTACTACTAAATCATTTAGTATGTTATCTAAACCCCCGCATGTGCGTTCAAACAAATCGAGATTAACTGCATTTACCATGTGTTTACCTAATCCGAAAACTTCTTAAAACTATTGTCCCTTCCCAGCCAGCTTGATATCTTCCGCTTTCACGGTCTTCCTGCCAGCATGCTGCGCCAGTGCGGCTGCTTTCTGCCCTAATCGCTGGGCAAAATCCTCGAGAACCTCCGCGAGGGCTAGCTTGGCATCTTCGCCCACTCTTGGCGCGCCAGCCTTCTTGAGCAGGCGTTCCATCGGGGCTAATGGGAGGATTGGCATGCTTTAACTAGAATGATAAGGATTATAAACTTTGCGCGGCGATGTGCAGTTTAATTAAAATGATAAATATTATAAATATTTACGGCGTGCAACCCCAAACAGGATGCTCGCCATTCGTTACTTTTGCAGCTAAATCATTCATTCTCTCAAGATAATTATCATATCCCGCAGGATCGCCTAAATCCACGTCCATGAGTTTTGGAATTTCTACACCGGGTGGAACTGGGTACTGAGCTACTATATCTGCAGCTGGTAAGTACGCCCCTTGGTGGTCTATTGGCCACGTACGAGATATACCAGTACAATATCCGCCGTGACTATCACTAACTATAAAATATTGAGGCTGTGCCCACTCTCTTACCGGTGTGATGCTTTCCGGGGGCGGAGGGTTGCCAGTAATTATTGTATGTAAAACATATGCAACTGCGGCACCTGCGCCTAAAGCTATTACTGCTAATGGTAATTTGTGTCTGCCTGCCCACTCAACGGCGCTGCGTGCGCCATCAGTAACGCGCTCTGCGAGGGTTGGCCCACGGTATGTAATTAAAAAATCTCTCGGCGGCTGCGGTGTCATTTTAATCATACGCTTAGCTATATTGATATTTATAAAGCTTTCTATTGGTATTTTAACACAATTTATTATATCTCTCAAATGTATATTTACACAAACAAATCAATTTAAAACAATTTTTTCTACTAATTTCATGGCCGAGCCAACCATCTATGGCACTGTAATAACCACTGAGGATTCTCCCTCGGTCAGCGGGTTTGCTTTTGTTATCCACTCGGAAAACTCTGGTGTGAAGCGCGGACAATTTGTCTCGGTGAAAACAGTGGAGGGCACGGCAATAGCCACAATCTCAAATATTTTCAAGACAAACAAATACTTCGAGTCCGCAGGCTCCGTGCGCGAGTACAGCAAAACGACAGAGATGTACACCGCGTTCCCGATAAAAGAGTGGGAATATACCGTAGCGGAAACAAAACTGCTCGGCGTTTACACAAAGGACGGCTCACTCCAGCGGGCCAGCTTCCCGCCGAGCCCCGGCATTGAAGTGACAGAAGTTGATTTGCAGATGCTAAATAGATTTTTGGGTTTGGACCAAGAACGCGGGATTGATTTAGGCGAGATTCAGCAGCACAGCCTGCGCGCGAAATTCAACCTGACAAAAATGATTCAGAAGCACATGGCCATCCTCGCGATCTCTGGCGCGGGAAAAAGCTACGCGACCGCGGTTTTTATTGAAGAACTTTTGTCGCGAGATCCAAAGCAGGGCCGTGTGGCACTTTTTGTCGTGGACAACCACGGCGAGTACGTGAGCTTTGCAGACGACCCGGATTTCAAGGAACGCATAAAAATAATTGATGGGGAGGACGTGCGGCTTGCGGTGAAAAATACGGGCGAGCGGATGTTCGCCGCGCTCCTGCCGGAGATGTCGCCGGTGCAAATCCGCGAGCTTGGAAAAGTATTACACCACTTAAAAAATGAGAAACATACTTTCGAGTTAAATGATGTAGTAGAAGCTGTAAAAATTTCCGAGGACATAAAAAAGGCCTCGCGCGATGCGCTGGTAGGCTGGCTCTCCGAACTGGAGGAACTGAAGATTTTCGCGCAGGATGATTATCCGGGCTACGAAAATCTCTTGGAGCAGGGCAGGATGGTGATACTAAATCTAAGAAATGTTTTGGATTTGCGCAGAAAGCAATTAATCGTGCGGCAGTTCTCCACTAAGTTTTTTAATTTGCGGCGCGAGGGCAAGGTCCCGCCATACTTAGAAGTTATTGAGGAAGCGCACAATTTCTGCCCTGAAGGAACGAGAAGCTCAGAAGCGCTGAGCCGGCACATCATCGAACTGCTGGCCAGAGAGGGGCGAAAGTTCTACGCGAATTTGTGTTTGATTTCACAGCGACCGGTTCAATTATCTACAACCGCGCTCTCGCAGTGCAACACCCAAATTATTTTGAAAATCACAAACCCCTACGACCTAGACCACATCAAAAAAAGCTCGGAGGCAATCTCACAAAGCACGCTGGACATCGTGAACTCGCTCAAGGTCGGCGAGGGCCTGGTCATCGGCGAGGCGGTCAACTACCCTGTCTTCATCAAAGTAAGAAAGAGAAAATCAAAAGAGTCGCACGGGACTAAATTGGAAGATTACGCAATTATGTATGAAAAAAAAGAAAATAAGCTAGCAACGGGAAAAGAGTTTTTGTAAAATCATATATATAGATTTATATATGTATTATATATTTTTATATATTTATTTTTTAATATTCTTAATAATCAGGTAAAAAAGAATTGCAATTGAAGCCAAAACCCATAACCATGACTTGACTGCTTCATTTGTCTCCGGAGAGATCGCGCCATAGCCGGAAATGCCTGCAAACCCATAAATCGGAGTCCTGCTTATTAAGCCGGCAGCCGCACCAGTCAGCCCCTCGCCCGACCCGCTTGTTTCTGGCTGGCCGGCCCCGCTACCCGATGAACCTGAATTTGGCTGCTGGCCCTGCGTCTGCGGGGCTGGCTTTGAAAATGTGCCTTCGCTTTTCTCTTCTGCCGCTGAGCCTGAGCTGCTGAAAGAAGGGGAACCGCCGGATGCGCTGGCCTGCGCGGTTACGCCCACTTCTGGCGGATTGCTGGCTGTCTGATTTGTCTGGCTGCCAGTGGTTTCATTCCCCGCCGCGGTCTGATTAGTTTGTGTTTCATTGTTTGGTGGAGTTACAGTATTATTGCCGTAAGTTTCGTTATTTGGATTTTCGCCGCCATTTGTCTGGTTCTCAACAGCATTAGTAATATTAATCTGATGTGGAACAAACTTATATTGAACATTGTTTATCTTGAGTTCTGCGTTCGAAACCTCAAAAATCAAAGTAACTGTCCGGCCAGTAAGTGCTCCCTTTGGCAGGCTGCACGATTCTTGGCAGCCCAGTTCAAAATTATATTTTTTGGCCTGCTGCTTCTGCTCTACTTTTTCTTCTACGTCAGAGTAAAAACTGGCTGCTTTGTTCTTTTTTGGCGTTGAGTGCCACGACCTCTGCTCGCCGCCGCGATCCTCGCTATCGCCGCTCTTGCCCTTGTTGCCTTGATTTCCCTGTCCCTGTCCTTGATTTCCCTGGCCGTTGCCGCCAGCATTATTATCCTTGCCATTATTGCCATTGTTGCCTTGATTTCCCTGTCCCTGTCCTTGATTTCCCTGGCCTTTTCCATTAACTGCAAAACCGGTTATGGAATTCCTTGCGTGCGTCCGTGCATAAGAATCGCTGACTATCAAGTACTTGGTGCCATCATCACCTTTCAAATAAACACGCGCATAGCCATCGTCGCCGCTAAGCAGGCCAGCCACCTTGAACGAAGTAAGCGTACTGTTCTCACCAAATCCCACTAATGTTAATGTGCTCTCAGAGTTGCTGTCTGCCACAAAGTTCGCACCCTGCGTACGGAAGAACGTAACATCAGATGTTGCGAAACCTGTAACCTCTGCGCCAAATTTCACAAGAAAAATGGCGGCAGCTAAAATAATAATAGAAAATATAACTAGCTTTAATTCCTGCTTTAATCCAACTGTGGCCATAACTGTAATTTATAGCTATTATATATAAATCTAACTAAATCAGCGGCGATATGCTAATCTCAAGGAACGCGGAAACCACGAGCAATACAACTGCCGCAATCGTCAAGTCTGCAGAATCTATTAGTGCATTATAAAATCTCTTTGTGCCAAACTTATGGCGGACAATCGCGAAAGATATTATCCCTCCGGCCAGCCCGCCCATGAAATAAGCAGTAATCTCCGGAACGCCGTGCAGCAGGTATTTCAGCAGGCCAGTACCTATCGCGGCATGCCCGAGATTTTTCACGACAGCGCCAACAGCAGAGGCTATAACTGAAGCGTTCCAGGTAAAAATAAAAACTGCGCCTGCGCCGTAAAGCAGGGAGAGGATAACTGCGATTGCAAGCACTTTAAAATTATTCAGCAAGATTGTTACAAAACCCGCGCTTTGCGCAACAGCATCTCCTGTAATTTCTGCAATCGTGTTTTCCTGCGGAGCAAATAAAAGTGTGCTAAGGCTATTCGGCAGAAAAATATTCCAGAGCGTGAAGGCAAGCACAAGCCCAAGGAAGAAAAAAACAAAAAATGGAATTGTCGCCTTGTGATGCTTCAGATGGCCTGCCTCAGCCTCGGACTCCTCATGCCTAAACAAGCTAAGTACCAATGGCAGGCTGGCAATCACTACAAACAAAATCGCAGTGGCAGAAGCCTGGCTGGGAAAAATCCAAAGCGAGAGCGGAATCGCGACTGAAGTGTAAATCAAACCGAGAAAAAACATCTTCCATGGCCTGCGCTCCGCATTCTTAACTGAAATTATATATTCTAGTACCATGGCCAATTCTTGACTTGTTTATTATTTATAAACCTTCACCCAAACCTAATAGAAAATATTATAAACTGCTAAAGACAATATGTTTATGCCAAAAACGCTCCGAATAATTGTTAAGCAAGATAAATTCGGAATTTACACTGGCAGGGCGCCAGAACTAAATAATATTACTGTACGCGGCCGCACGCTTTCTGAGATAAAAGAAAATATGGCAAGGGCGGTTGATGCCTATTTGGAATCTAAAAGAGAGCGGCACGAAATACACAGAGAGTTTACTATATCTGCTAAGCGATTAGATGATGGCTATTGGCTTGCTGAAGTTGCGGGGCTGGATAGCTGTACTGCCAAAGGATGCACTCCTGAAGAATTATCTAAGAATTTAAAAGATGCCATAGAATTATGGCTTAGAAGGGATGCTGCAAAAAGGGGCAAGACAATAGAAAGTTTTAGCCAAGGCAAGCCATTCGGCATCCAAATAAATTATTTGACACCAAAATAGCCAGCCGTAACCCTTAAAAAGCCCAAACAACATACAATTATGCGAACATACCCGGAACAATGCAACTGACAACAGTTCGCGAGTTCTGCGTTCGCAAACAGGACATGAACGAACCTGAAAACAAAGAGGTTAAATAAAATGGGAAGATTTGAAGAAGGAGATAGAAGTAAGGTCGAATTTCAGACCATAAAAGCGGAAGAGATAAAATTTGGGCGCAACAACTTTCTGGAAGTTGCCAGAAAAGTCGCAAAAACGCCTGAAGGCGACAACGAATTCGTAAGCATTTCAAAAGGCTTTTACCAGCCTGACGGAAGCAAGCGATTCAAGACCAGCTTTACGCTGCCAAAAGAAGCAGAAGTGCTGGCCGAGGTTTCAAGGGCGCTGAAGGAAGTTTAAGTAAAATCTAAAAGAGATTACTGATGCATGCCACGCCGCCCAAAAATATAACTTTTTAAACGGGCCTGATGGCGGCGTCTACTTAGAAGCGAATGGCGCTATGGTCTTGCACTCTGAAACGCCACTTGAGCGGTGCGACAGCGTTCGGATCGCAGGCAGGCACATAATTTTTAAAAAAGGTGAAGAAGAACGCGGCGTCGCTAATCTGGGTGCGCTCTCGCAAATATCATTAAATGAAGCCTTACGATCGGCAGTCCCGCCTTCATTGGTGCCGCGGCTGGTAGATGACTTAACAACAGTCGGCGAGTTTGCAATATCTGCTGGCCTGCGCCTTGGCAGATTCAAGTCATGGCTGTATAACGTTAAAGCAGGCACACCTCCGAAAGAACGCGATTATTGGTTGCAAGAAGGATATCTAGTTATAGGTACTGACAGATCAAGAACATTGCTGCCGTTCAGCCGAAGATCTGACAAAGCCACGTTTGTTAATGAAGATACAAAAATGCGCCTGCAGTTTATGGTTAATCTGCCATACAATATTTCTGCGTTTGTAGACAGCAAACAGCATTTACTTCCAACTGCAACCAGACGAGCAATCTGTAGCGCAATCGATAAAATTATGCCGCAAACAGATTATGCCCTGCGCGGGGCAAGAGCGCGGGCGGTGCCGTTGGATTCACTAGACAGGCTTTGCGAGCGAATTACGGCAAGAGTTGTTCGCGAATTTGAGCCGGCGCTATACCGCGCCACAGTTCGATAATTTTTAGTTGCTAGTAAATTTTAACTAAGTCTTATTACATTATCCCCTGCTTCGGCCAGCCTTTCCTCGTGCGTTACTATAAAAACCTGATCCAAAAAGCCAAGCGCTTTCTCACGAAGCAAATCTACGAAAGTTGAAATAGCTTTTTCATCAAGATTATGTGTCGGCTCGTCAAGAATCAAAATATTAAGGTTCGGCGCCATAACTTTTGCAAACGCAATGCGGAGTGCAAGTGAGGCCAGCATCCGCTCGCCGCCGGAAGCAAAACCGGCAACGCTGACAAAATCACCGTCCGCATCCCTGAGCTTTAGTATGTAATCCTCACTCGAAGCCTCGAGCTGTGCGGAAACCCACTTTTGATATGGATAAATCTGCTGCCATACATTCGACGTGACTTCATTGACCGCAATTATAAGCTCTTTCCTCAGTGTCTCCTGCGCGGCCAGCAAGGCATTTGTAAACTGCTGTAGGAACTCAGTTTTCCGCTGCATCTCGGAAATTTCTGCGATCAAATCCATTGCCTGCTTCTTCCTTTGCTGCAGATCGCCAAGGCGTTTCGCTTTCTCCTCAGCTACTGCCATGTTGCCTTCCTGCTTTGTTTCAAGCGCCTGAACTTCTGTCAGAATATTCTGAAACTCTGTTTCTGTTTTATTTAGCCTATCCTTCGGCACTTTTTTCTTCTCGAGCTCGAGCTGAAGCTTATTGAATTCTTCTATCAAATCAGTCCGCTGGGCTTGTAATTCGTAAGTATGGCGTTGCTCCATAAGCTTCGAATGTTCAGACTCATGTCTGGAAATCTCGGATTCAACTTCGTTAAGCCGCAGCCTCAGATTTTCTGAAGCTTCTTCGAGGCCAATCCGCCTGCCTTTTAACACGGACAGATTTTCGAGGGCGTCTTTTTCGCTGGCCCGCAATTCATCGGCAGACTCTGCGCGAGCGGAAAGCAATTTTATTTCCCCGCTGGCATTTTGCAATCTGTCTAGCTCTGTACCGAGAGATTCTGTTTCATATTTTAATTTGTAAATCCCTCAAGTTCTTTAAGATTTTTTTCCAGAATATTTATTTCAACATTGTACTGCTGCTGTTCATTTCCGCTGGCCCGCAGCTTGCCAGCAACTTCATTCAACCGGCCATCAAGCAAAGCTGTACTGCCCCACTCAGCCACAACAATATTTATTTTTTGTGTCATGCTTTCAGCCTCAGAAATCCGCCTGCCAATATCAGCGTAACGCGCTTCCAGCCCGCCAAGCTCGCGCTCAATTTCCAGGGACTGCCTGCCCTGCTTTCGTAGGTCATCACTTATTGCTTGGCGTGTTTTTTGCAGCTCAGAAATTTTTAATTTTGCCTCGGCCAATCTCTCATTAAGACGCTCTGGTTCTCCGGCCTGCGCGCCGGCCAGCTTCTGCTCCAGCTCCTGAATTTGCTTCGACTTAAAATCCCGCTCAGCTTCAAGTTTTGTATATTCTTCATGCGCTTTTCGCAACGACTTGAGGATGCGTTCGACTTCTATTTTAAGTGCCTTAGCCGCCAAGAGATTTTGTAACAATTCTTTCTCTGCGTGCCTTAGATTTTCTATTTCATCATTAAGGCCGTTTATTTGCATATCGAGATTTTCAACGCTGATAGAATGTATATATGATTCGCGGTCTCTCATTTTTTTTCCTATCGAATTCAACAAAGATATTGCGTTCTTTCTGACTGTTTCAAATTTATCAAGCCCCATTATTTCATCAAGTTTTTTCTTGCGCTCGCCTGGCGAAACTTTCAAAAACAAGTCAATGTCGTTCTGTCTTGCGTAAACTGTGCGTAAAAAAATATCGTCATCTATTTTCAATGCTTGCGCAACATAATCATTAACTTGTGCGGGATTATTTCCCGCTATTAGTTTTCCGCTTGGGTCGCGCAGAACCGCCTCAACACCGCGTTCTGTTATTTTTCTGCGCACAGAAAAGTCCGAAGCCGTCATTTCCACTTCTGCAAAAGACACATTGGAATTGCGGTTAAGAACATCCAGCGTTTTAATTTCTCTGGATTTCATTTCATAAAAAGTTCCAAACAGCACATAAGAAATTGCCTGTAAAATTGAAGTTTTACCCGCACCCATTTGCCCAACTAAAATGTTTGTACCTTTTGAAAAAACATATTCTGAGTTAGTGTGTGATTTCCAGTTTACGAGCTTGAGACGTTCTATCATATCAATGCCTCTGCATTTTCCATCTCGCCTGCAACTAGGGCAAAAAATATAGATTCAAGCTTTTTCAGCTCGCATTTTTCTTTCAGACTTCTGCCAAGGATTTCTATCCCGATTTGATCAATGGAAAGCCTGCTGGCCTTCAGCTCCTGCAAAAGCTTGGACTGGGCTGCGAGCTGCTGCGAAACAAGCCCGGACTTGTCAAGGCTAAGAATAAGTTTATCAGAAAATTCGCGCACCAGTGATACTGAATCAAAATCAGAAGGTAAAAAATTTTCTGGCAAAATCCCGCTAACTTTTATTCGTATTACTGGCTTTTGGTAAAAAGTCTTTAATATGTATTTTTTAGCCAGCTCTATTATTTTGGCTGAAATTTCCGCCGGCTTGAGGTTTGTAGCGTCGATGCTTTCATAAAAAAACGGCCTTGTTTCCAGAGGCACAAATTTTAAATTTATTGAGTGCCTGCCTGCCTCAGCAACATAAAATCCTTTTTTGACTTCCGACTCTATTTTTTGAAGTTGTGTGCTTACGGTCAATCCCGCAACAAGAATCGGCATTTTTGTTAGCGGGTGTTTTTTAATTTGCGTGTTATGAATGTGGCCTAACACCGCTAAGTCAAATCCGTCCGGCAAGTCTGAAAACTCGAGAAAGTAGTCGACTGGCGGCATGATTTCCTTGAAATTCTGGTGAAGCATTAAAATGTTAGCTGCGCCATCAAATGGCTCAGGCTCCCACGCTCGCAGCGCATCTTTTGCAAGCTGCTCCGGAACGCCGGACAAGCCATGGATTCCGATCTGGTCAGAATTAATCTCAAATAAAACAGACTCTGCATGCAAGAGCGTTATCAAGCCGGCCTTCTCGAGCAGATGCAGTGGATTTGTTGAATCTGCGTGCCTGCGCTCGTGCGTCCCCCAGATGGCAATTATTGGCGGAACATTATTTTTAATTTCATGTGTGTTACCATCCCTAACAGCTTTAACACAGAATGGTCTTGACTTTAATTTTTTGCAAAATTTTGAAAAAATTTCTATTGCCCTGCCAAGAATTTCCTGCCGCGGTATGCGGTCGTGAAAAATATCTCCGGCCAGCAGCACAAGATCGGGCTCCTGCTTCGCCGCGAGAGAAAAGGCCTGCTCGAGATTTCTGAAGCTGTCCTCCTGCCTCTCCTCGCCCCAGGCAAAACCTAAGTGCGTGTCAGAGATAATTGCAACTTTGAGCATACAGCTGCGAGGAAGAAATAGTTTAAATGGATTTATTGTGGCAAGTCAACAGATGATAACATTTCATATAGCTGTTGCTGTCTAAACGTGCCGATGCCTTGTGACCTATAGTTTCCTGCCTGCTCTCGCAACAAGCTTAATACGCCTTCGCGATTTGCATTTGTGATGCCTGCACGAATGGCGGCATTTCTTGGCTTTAAGCCTCTTAATATGTAGTGATATATTAAATTATTATACAAAATATGTGCATCTTCTTTTATGTAGCCGCGCGCATGCAATTCAAATATCGCCCGCCGCACATAAATTAGTGGTGTTTCTGGCGAAATTTTCTTTAAAACATCATCAGATACAAATGCCTCAGAATTTTGATTTATCAATGTTCTCCAGAGCGTTAATGTGGCTGCATGATGCGTGCGTGTTCGGTCAACATTCAGCCGTAAGCGATTACATGCTGCAGTTACAGTAGTATGTGGTATGTTTAAGTTGCCTGCAATCTCCGAAGGATTTGGCAGCAGGCCCGGGCAAAGTTTAACTAATCGCGCGTATTCACATTTGATTGTTTCACTATAATTTTTATTCACAAATTCCGGCCCGCGGCCGTACTTTTCGCGTAATGCTAATGATAAAGTGTCTGTGCATTGTAGTAGAGTTGTGAGAGGTATGCCGAGCCGAGCCGCCAACTTTTTGTACGATAATTTGAATATATCTGCACGTCCGTTCTCGGGTTTTTGTCTTTCTTCTTCCACTAACTTACCGATTCTATGGGTGAGATTATCTACATATGCTTTTTTACGCGGCATTAATTGGCCTGCGCGAACCGCTTCGTGGATATGGGCGAATAAAATAACTGGGTTTTGTTCTGGAAAGTGTGCCCTTAGTTGTCTGTTTTCTAATAGCATGACATGCTGGCCTTCTGCGGCAAGCGTTGACTCGAGATCAAGTATTGGCTGCCACCTGGCCATTCTCGCTGTTGCACATTCCTTGTTAAGACGCACTTCTAACTCAACTAGTTCGGGCGGGCGCGTAATATTTGTAATTTTAGTAACTTCATATTTACCAACTCGCGCCCTGGAAAAAAATGGATTTAATTTATATCTTATGCGAAGGCGGCCTGCCAGCGAATTTCTATAGTTCACTAATGTCGGCAGCGGCGCAGCGATTAATGCAGATATCTGGTTTAGCGTAAGAGTAAATATATTATAACCTTTGTCCATTAGTTCAATAACTTCGGCGTAAACTCTGTCTGCTGTTTTTGGGCTTAGTTTTTTAGATATCATATGTGGCACATAAAATACGAATAGCAAAACTTATAAAATGTTAAGGGGGTTTGGTATATATGTATACATATAACTTTATATGCAATAAATTATATATAAATTTGTTGCACATCTGAGCTATGTTAAAATCGCGCATTGTGTGTTTCATAACTTAATCAATAATATGTATTACCTGTCTTTGAATCCTCGCAGCCTATAAGTAAGATATTTAAATGGAGAAAAGAAATAAAAAACATGGCCCTCAAAACGAAAAAAGAAAAAGATTTTTCGGAATGGTTCACTGAGATAGTATCGGAGCGCGGCGCAAAACTGGCTGACGTGCGCTATGGCGTGCAGGGATTTGTAGTGCACAGGCCATGGGCGGTAAAAATAATAAGAATTTTTGAAAAACTGATTGAAGATGCAGTAGAAAAAGACGGCTACGAACCAATCCTTCTGCCAATCCTCGTGCCAAAGAAAAACATAGAAAAAGAAAAAGAACATGTGCAGTTCGCGCCCGAGCTGTTCTGGGTAGAAAAGATGGGCAACTCAAAACTCGACGAGCCGCTCTTCATGAGGCCGACCGGCGAATCGCAAATATACCCCATGTATGGCCTTTGGATAAGAAGCTACAAAGACCTGCCATTCAAAAAATACCAGTCAAGAATATCTGTCTATCGCGCCGAACACACAACCAGGCCATTCCTGCGCGGACGCGAGTTCCTGTTTTTCGAGACACACGCGGTTTTCGAGAGCCATGAAGGCGTCCTGAAACGGGTTGAAAAAGATATGAAAATATGTAATGAGGTAATACGCAAACAGCTCGGCGTACCATTCTTATTTTTCAAGCGGCCTGAATGGGACAAATTTGCAGGCGCAGTTGATACATTTGCGGCTGACGCTTTGATGCCAGATGGCAAGGTAAATCAAATAGCATCAACACACGACCTCGGGCAAAAATTCGCTAAGGCGTATGACATACAATTTCTTGACAAAAAAGAAAAAAAACAGTATGGCTGGCAAACCACATTCGGCCCGGGCATTTGGAGAATAATGGCTGCGCTTATCGGCATACATGGCGACAACAACGGCTTGGTTCTGCCATTTGACATAGCGCCAGTCCAGATTGTCATAGTCCCAGTATTTTTTGATGAGAATAAAAAACTCGTAGATAAAAAATGCAAAAAATTAGAAAAAAATCTTTCCGAAAAGTTCCGTGTAAAATATGATAATTCTGAAAACACGGCCGGCTGGAAATACAATGAGTGGGAAATGCTCGGCGCGCCAATGAGAATCGAAGTCGGTCCGAAGGAAATAAAAGAAAAAAGCCTTACCTTAACGAGGCGCGATACGAAACAAAAAACAAAAGTTCCTGAAAAAAGTTTACAAAAAGAAATAGAAAAAATCGCAAAAGACATTTTGAAAAATATAACTAAAAAAGCCGAATCATGGCAGGCCTCTAACATCCGCGAAGCCAAAACATATGATGAGTTGAAAAAAATATTGTCAACTTACCGAGGATTTGCAAGGGCAAGCTTCTGCTCAGTCGAAAAGGACGGGCTGGCTTGCGCAGATAGAGTTCAGGCTGAAACAGAAGGCGGAAAAGTCCGCGGCACATTATTCGACAAGGCAGAAAAGCCGTTCGGCAAGTGCATCGTCTGCGGAAAGACTGCGAAGTATGTAGTTTATGTAGCAAAGTCATATTAAGATTTTTAAACCACAAATAGCGCTTTTGTTCAAGCCTCTGTAGCTCAACCTGGCAGAGCGTCCGTTTTGTATGGCGCAAAAGTCTTTCACGAGACGTTCGTGCCCGAACGAACGGAAGGTTGCAGGTTCAACAGTACAGCCCCTTTCTTTTTGGAAAAGAAAGCGGCTCTACGAAACCCGGAAAGAAAACTTGTGGGATTTTCAATCCCACAAACGAGTTTCGTCGTACAGAAAATCCTGCCGGAGGCACTTATACTATTATGATAATATTCCTGCACAATCTGCGAGTTGAAACTTGTGCGATCGTAGATCGCACCGGGAGGGTCAGGATGAGCGTCAGATAGTTGTATTCGGCAAAGCCGAATACGACCAAAGCGTCAACCGATTTTGCGGTTGGGGCAGAGCCCTCCGCGGTTCCGTGCCGGAGGCACTTAATTACTTAAAGAAGTAATATTCATAACTGCCTTAATCTGATCCTTTGGCACTAGAAGCTTAAGCCTGTTGCCTGCTTTTACAACTACCCCTTGCCGCGTAATCAGCCTGCCATCTTTGTTAATAACATTCACGCCGTTCCATGTTGCTGTGCCTAGTGATGAACCTGAAAAGGAAAACATAATGTTATCTGCCTGCCTCGGAGATGCAATTGTAAAAGTGCCGGCAGCGTTTGTAATAGTCAAGTCTTCAACAGAACCGATTGTAGTACTTATGCCTGCGGATTGCACGCCATTTCGTTCATAATAAATTCTGCCGTCACTTGTTACCCACGCTTCCTTCGTTCTTGTGCCGCTGACGCGCAGGCCATTGCCTGAAGCAGTAAAATGCGTTGTGCTTTCAGAGCCGCCACCGCCTGCCGCACTCAAATCAGCGGTTTCCACATCTACCGCCAGCGAAACATAATCTTCCTCTGTTAATCTATCAAAACAAATAACAACATAATTGTTTGGCAGGCCAACACAGCTTCCTGCTTTTAACTGCGCGTCCTCGCTGTTGAATTCGAAATTATTTTCTACTCCAATGTATGGGCCCGTAAATTCTGATGCTGAAGATGTTGATGTGCTTGTTGCCGAGGCTAGCCCACCGATATTCCACACCCAGCCAGAATAGTTTTGCCCAGGATATGGCTGGCCAGCTTTCGCAGAAACAAAAGTCTTAACTCCAACTGCAACATCTGCAAAATTATTAAACAAATTGCTTGAGTCATAAAATGATTCTCTGTTTGTTACTTCAAGGCCATTTATGGATTTTGTCTGGCTGCGCGATAGAACTTCGGTCACGCCGTCAACATCAACAACTATTGCCCCGCTCTGGCTTACCCGCAAAACCTGCACAGCCTTGCCATTATAAATTAACTGATCGCCGATGCGCAGCAAGTACAAATCGCCAGAAATCGCGGAAAAAGAAGAATTAGTAACGCCGGTAATGCTCCACGCCCTGCCAAGAAAATTTATTTCCAGCGGGCTGTCCAGAGATACCTTTGTTAAGTCAATCGAATTGTCGAACACATAATAAAATTTAATTGTGCCACCGTTTATCTCAAGAACTGCGTCGTCGTACTCTTGACTTCCGATTAATGCTGTGGTTGGGCCGATAAATCTTCCCCTTTGTCCGAGAACCAACACCTCGCGGGTGTCTGAGTCATCACCCTGCACATTTACTGAGCCCTCGTGCAGGCATAAATCGTTTCTGTCTATTTCGTCATTAAATTCAGAAGTGAGATTTTCACCAAGACCAACTTCTTTAATAATAGTTTTACTGCACGGCTCTTCTGCCGCAAAGCCGCTCAGCCTGAAATTCCCGACAACAGAAACCAAAATTATTCAATCTTTAGCTTTCCTTCCCTGTCTTTAGCTCTCCTACTAAGTTTCTTTACCCACTTAGGCAGGTCTATGTCCTTTCCGCAGGAGTCGCATTGGAATCTGAAAACTTCTCCCTTTTTTGACTTACCTGTTTTTTCATTAACAATTCTTGCAGCCACTCTCGCAAAGGCCTGCTGCTTTTCACCTAAGTTTTTGCAGAATGGGCAGGCATACTCTATGTTGGCCAGCTCTTCGCCCTCAAACCACCATACTAACGCCCTGCCGCCATTCGGTAAAGCGCGGCGGGTGAAGTAGGCCAGCTTATCGTTTGCCCCTGGTCTTCGTAGTACCATAAGAAAAAATTCAGCGGTGCATTTAAAAACATAATGGTTTAAATCTTTAAAAACGACAAATAAATAGTTTATGTATGCGGCAGCGCCTAAAGCATTTGGCTTTAGCTGGTCCGCTGATGCGGGGATAGCGAAGCGGTCAAACGTGCTAGATTCAGAGTCTAGTGGCTTAGTGCCTTCGTAGGTTCGAAATAGCGCGAAACAAGTTTCGCGGACTTTGCTGATGCAAAGAAATCGAGAGTCCTACTCCCCGCATGCAATGATATGCAGGGGTTCCCGAGTGGTCAAAGGGGTTGGACTTAAGCGGCAGCTTTTCTCTCCAGAGCCGAATGAAATTCGGCTTGGCCAAGAAAAATCCTTCGGGATTTTTCTCTGGTTGCAAAAGAGAAACGCTCCCGGGCACAATCTGAACAAAGTTCAGATGTGCATCAAAATCCTTCGGGATTTTGATTGCATCTAAAGAGAAAGCGGTGCAGTCTTCGACTGCACTAAACTCTTAGACGTTCGGTGCAGAAATCCAATGGCTCAGTGCCTTCCGAGGTTCGAATGATTCGTTAATACGAATTAGAAACTCCTCGCCCCTGCATTTGGGCGCTTAGCTCAGCTTGGATAGAGCGATCGGCTTCGGACCGATAGGTCGAGGGTTCAAATCCTTCAGCGCCCGCCTAAACCTTTTAAACCAAAAAAACAGCTTCAGCCTGGGCTCCCATAGTCTAGGAGCAGCCTTTCTTTTGCAAAAAGAAAGGCTCCTCGGCATCCAAAGAAAAGCGGTGGCGTCCAAAGACGCCACAAATGGATGTCGTGCTGGACAACCCGGTCAAGGATAAGGGATTCTCGATCCCTGGACGCGAGTTCAAAAGTACAGCCCCTTTCCCCAAGCCGAATGAAATTCGGCTGGGCGCAGAAAAATCCAAAAAGATTTTTCTCGCGTTTCGCGAAAGAAAGCGGCTCTACGAAACCCGTAAAGAAAGGCTGTTGCGATCTCAGATGCAAATGCAGCCGCATTTCATCTGTCCCGCGAAACAAGGTTTCGCGCGATCGATCGCACAAACGCCAACTGGTTTCGCGTACAGAAAATCTCGCTGGGAGCACCTATTTAAAATTCCTGATTTTCTCAGCCAGCCTCTGCAGCTCAGCAAAATCTGCCTTCGGCCCGCCGAGCGTCGTAATATAACCTTCATACGCAGCAAAGAATTTTCCCTTTTCCTCTACCATCTTTCCGCCGGCATACAACGGGAATAATTTAATATGTGCGTGATCCACTTGCATTCCCTCTGTAACCATTGCTGTCCTCATCGAACCCAGCGCCTTGTCGAGGAGCAGGCCAGCCTTTTTTCCAGCTTCCAAAAACTTTATGTATGCTTTGTCATCCATCTGAAAAACATAGCTCGGCTCGTGTTTCTTTGGAATTACTACGGCTTGGCCTTTCGTATTCGGAAAAATATCAAATATTGCTATGTGCCCGCCGTCCTCCCAAATCTTCGCGCTAGGAATATCTCCCTTTACGATTTTACAGAAGATGCAGTCTACCATAATAAATACTTATTAGTAATATTATTAAAGTTTTCTAATAAAATATTTGTGATGCACTTATTGAAGAAAACTTCAAATCTTCTTTGAAAAAAATACATAATCTTCGTGCTCGCCACCACCATTAACTATGCGACCGCAATATTCTGAACCCCGTTTTTTATTAAGTTTGATTGCTGCTTTGTTGCCGCGCCAGGTACTTGAAAATATGCGCCTAAGTTTTTTGGCTTTTGCTAATGCAAAAACCTTTTTTGAAAATGCCAAGCCAATGCCTTTTTTCTGATATTCTGGAAGCACCGCAGTGTCTTCTAAAAACATTGATTCTGAAAATACTGGCGAATTGTAATAAAACGAACAAAAGCCAGCTGACCTACCATTAAAATGCGCAATCAAAATTTCTTTTTTCCTAATTCTTTCTTTATTAATAAATTGCAAAAAGTAATGAAATTGTTTCGTTCTTCGCGAATCCCAAAACGCTTTTTTGTAAATATTTTTTATCGTTTTTATTTCTTTTTGTTTGGCAAATCTAATTTTTATCATGGTGTCAGCCTGTCTGCCGTGCGAGGGAAAGGAATCGTATCAAAAATATGTTCTGCCCCTGTCAGCCACATCACCAGCCGCTCGACTCCAAGGCCGAAGCCGGCATGCGGGACGGAGCCGAACTTTCGCAAATCCAAATACCAATCGTAATCTTTTTTGTCTAGTTTAAACAGTTTCAGCGAATCCAATAACTCTTTTGAGTCTTCAATTCGTGCAGAGCCACCGGTAACTTCTCCTACTCCTGGAATCAGCAAGTCAGCGGCCAAAACTACTTTTTTGTCCTTCGGGTCGACTTTCATGTAAAATGCCTTCATATCACGCGGGAAGTGAGTGAGGAAAACCGGTTTTCCTAAATCTGCAACCAATTTTCTCTCATCTTCATCTGTCACGTCGTAGCCCCACTTCTTGCCAAGCTTTTTTATCGCGTCTGCGTATTTCATTCGCGCGAACGGGGCTTTCAATTCCAAAAGTTCTTTTGTGTCACGGCCAAGTTCTTTCAGCTGGCGCGCACACCTCTTCGCGACATAATGCGCAGCAAACACAATGAAATCTTCCTGAAATTTCAGCAACTCGCCAAAATCCATCCACGCGGTTTCCATCTCGTGATGCCAGTACTCTGCCAGATGCCTTCTTGTTCGGGATTTTTCTGCGCGGAAGCTTGGCGCGACGCAGTAGATTTTTTCCAGCGCAAAAATCATCGCCTCTGCGTAGAGTTGCCAGCTCTGTGTCAGATACGCTTTCCTGTCAAAATATTTTACTTCAAAAAGCGTAGAGCCGCCCTCGCAGGCAGCGCCAGTAAAGCTCGGGCTCTGCACTTCAAAGTATCCGCGCTCCTTATAGAACTGATGGATTGCCTCAAACACTGCTGCGCGGACTTCCAAAATTAAAGTTTCTTTCCTGCTGCGCAGCCAGAGGTGGCGGACATCACGCAGGAATTCCTCGGACTTATCTTTGGTAATTGGAAATCTTTCTGCTAGGCCAACGATTTCTAAATCTGTTACTTGCAATTCAAATCCGGTTGGGGCACGCTTATCCTCTTTGATTTTTCCAGAAATTGCGCAGGATGATTCCATCGTCAGCTTTAGCGCGTCTGCCCATACTTTTTTTGAAACAGATTCTTTTTTCACAACGCATTGGATTACATCCGAGCTGTCCCGCAGCATTACGAAAACCATCTCCTTCTGGTCTCGGATGCGGTAGACCCAGCCTCTGACCGAGACGGACTTGCCTTCTAGCTTTTTGTCTAGAACTTCTCTAATTCGTTTAAACTCCATATTTTTCACCTTCTTTTCCGATTATTAAACTTAGCGCCCGAGCAAGGATTCGAACCTTGGACCTTCCGCTCTCTTCTGCTGAAATCACCTTTGCGGCATCTTTTCAAGATGCCGCCGCTTTCTTTGGTGGTTTCCCAGTTCCATAGGAACGGGCGCATCCGAACTCGTTCGGATAGCGCGTAGAGCACCTTTCTTTCGCAAAGAAAGGGGCTGTACTAACAGGCAGACGCTCCACCGCTGAGCTACCCGGGCAGTGCTAGTAAGATACATAGAACTAAATATTCCGAAAATCATCAAGTAAGGTTCTTGAAAAAATACGAGCTATGCATGAAATCCTAACAATTCCGACAATCAGCTCGAATTGCCATAGCAAGGCTTAAATTTATAGATATATAAAGGTTTCGTATTGTGCTGTGGAGAAAACAATGAAACCCCT
>JACOYC010000005.1 GCA_016182015.1 Nanobdellati archaeon
AAACGCACAGGACCAACAAATACAGTGTTGAAGAAGTTGATCTCACAGCTGCAGCAATCCCGCGCACCCATCTGGCTGAGGACAGCAGAAGAGCTGGCCCGCTCAACAAGAAACAGGCGTGCAGTAAATCTCTCGCGAATAGACAGGAATGCGGACAGCAAGGCGATAATATTAGTTCCGGGCAAGGTGCTTGCTACCGGCAGTCTTACCAAGAAAATATCGGTTGCCGCGTGGCAGTTTTCCGCACAGGCGCAGGAAAAAATCAAGGCAGTGGGCGGAAATACAATGACAATTGAAGAGCTCATGCGGAAAGCACCGAAAGGGGAAGGAGTAATAATAATTGGCTAACATGAAAGTGATTGACGCGACTGGTTTGATTCTCGGAAGGATGGCGACCCGAGTTGCAAAGATGGCGCTGGCCGGCGACGATGTAAAAATTGTCAACTGTGAAAAAGCAGTAATCTCTGGCAGGCAGAATCTTATTCTTGCAAGATGGCGTCAGCGCAAGGCGAGAACGGATCCGTTCAAGGGGCCGTTCATATCAATCCTGCCCGATAGGATAGTCAGAAGGACGATTTATGGCATGCTGCCGCATAAGAGAAAGACCGAGAAATCCCGCGGCATACTTGCGTTTAAACATGTAATGTGCTACATCTCAGTTCCGGATATTTTAAAAAACCAGAAGTTTGAGACAGTCCAGGGGGCAGAGTCAGATAGGCTGAAAACCGAGTATATAACTATCGGAAGGCTGTCACAGTTACTGAGGACAAAGTAAAATTATAAAATGGCATCAAAAAAAACACCAGCAAAGAAACAAAGCGGAATTGTTCACGCATCTGGCAAGCGGAAGCGCGCCGTAGCAAGGGCTACAGTAAGGTCAGGAAAAGGCATAGTAAGAATTAATCGCAAAAGCATAAATTTAATCGAGCCGGAGATTGCAAAGCTGAGGCTCCAGGAGCCGCTCATATTGTCGGGCGGGCTGGCAAACCAAGTTGATGTGGATGTATCAGTATTCGGCGGCGGCTGGTCAGGCCAGGTGGAAGCTGCAAGGCTGGCCATTGGAAAGGCATTGGCGCAGTACGCCGGGGAAGACTTAAAAAAGACGTTTTTGGATTATGACAGGCACCTGCTTGTCGCAGACACCCGCTACAAAGAGCCGAGAAAATTCGGCAGGCACTCGCGGGCAAGGGCTAAAAGACAGAAATCATATAGGTGATTGAAAAATGATTATTCCCATCCGTTGTTTCAGCTGTGGAAAGCCAGTCAGCCACCTATGGGAGGCGTTCAAGGCGCGCGTAGCAGCTGGCGAGAATACAAAAGATGTGCTCGACAAACTTGGCTTAAAGCGGTATTGCTGCAGGGCGCTGTTCCTCGGCCACATAGACCTAATAGATATAACTGCAAGGTTTAAGAAAGACTAGTATATTAACTAGTATATTAATTTATATATTAGTACGGGATATAAATAAAATGGCTGTTGATCTAAATCTAATTTCAATTGTCGCTTTCTATGCAATTATCTTTCTCTATTTTTATATCAAGCGGAAAAATATTGTCAGGCAGATGGGCGTTATTTTTCTCTACAAAACACAGAAATTTACAGGAATCATGCGCTCGGTCGCTAACTGGAACCCGAAATTCTGGAGATGGTTTGGTTATATCTCAATACCAATAGGATTTATCGGCATGGCCCTGATTTTTGGCTACCTTGGCTTTGCCCTATGGAAAATTCTCATCACGCCGGCAACGGCACCGGCCCTATCTTTAGTCATACCGGGCGTCAGGATTCCGGGTGCAGTATATGTTCCGTTTTGGTATGGAATAATCGCGCTTTTCACGGTTATAACCGTGCACGAAGGCGCGCATGGAATAGTCTCTGAAGCATGGAAGTTAAAGCTGCAGTCAGCCGGCGTTGGGATGTTTGCTGTCCTGCCCCTCGCGTTTGTCGAGCCGCCCGAAGATAAACTGGCAAAAGCAAAAACCCGCACGCAGCTCGGAATTTTTTCCGCAGGCGTTACTGCGAATATAATATTTGCATTGCTGGTCATCGGTCTGACAGTAGGCATTGGGTACGCCGCGCCAGCCCATGATGGCGTTTTGGTTACAGGTTCAACGCCTGGCTTACCGTCAGATGAGGCAGGCATGAAGGCAGGTGAAGTAATAATCAGCGCAAATGGCATGCCAGTTAAAACAATAAATGACTTCACAGCGGTTATGCAAAAAGTAAAAGTGGGCGAGAGCATAGCAGTAAAAACCGTCGCTAACGATTACAGCATTAAAACCATCGCCAATCAGCGGGATAAAAACAAAGCATACATAGGCATACAGTTCAGGCAGAACGTGCCGGCATGGGAGTGGCACATTATAAATTTGCTTTATTGGATTTTCACACTGAATATTGGCATTGGAATAATAAATTTGCTGCCCCTCGGCCCGATAGACGGCGGTAGGATGCTTTCGGCAGCCTTGAGAAAGTTTATTGATGAAAAGAGAGCAACCAAAATATTTGGCGCGGTGAGTATGGTCAGCCTGTTTTTGCTGCTGGCAAATATAATAGCGCCGTACTTGATGAAAGCGTCGATGAGCCTGTTTCAGTAATATTTAAATAACTGATATCAGTGCGGGTGTAATTTAAATGGAAAAAAAGAAAAGCAAGCCAAAAAAGAAAGCCGAAAAATCAAAGGCCAGCAGGCCCGTTCATGGCAAAGCTGTCAATATCAAAGCAATCGATGTACTGCGCAAGGTTGGCTGGGGCATGGACGAACTTTCAGAGAAAATAATACAAAATCTCGAAAGGCAAAAATCTGTTTCTGAAGATGCAATTGCGCGCAGGCTAAAGATGCGCGTAAACGATGTCCGTAAACCTCTCTACGCCCTGGCAGAAAAAAGAATAGTAACTTACGAAAAAAAGCGCGACCCAAAGAAAAAGTGGTGGTATCTCTACTTCTGGTCGCTTGACAGAGAAAGAATCTCCGGCCTTGTCCGCGAGACGAAGATGAGAGAACTCGAAAAACTTAGGAAACAGCTCGAAGAAGAGCGCAAGTACGAATTTGAGTGCAGGCAGTGCCAGAAAAAATATCTGCATGAAGAAGCACTTGAGTCGGATTATCTTTGTTCAGAGTGCGGCTCTACGCTCGAAACTGCGCGCACTACTGTTACTATAAAAAAGCTGGATGCAGATATAAAAAAGCTGGAAAAAGAGCTCGAATTAACATCAAATTAAATCCGCAGGCTCCCTTGCTCTGCAAGCAGCGTAACAATTTTTAAACCTGCAAATGCTATTTTACACACAGCCCCGTGGTGTAGCGGTCAAGCATGAGAGGCTTTGGACCTCTTGACCTCGGTTGGATTGCAAGAGATTGCAGACCAGGGGATTTCGAATCCGAGCGGGGCTATATTTTTATTTTCTTGATGTGCTTATCCCAGAACTTTACAAATCCATTGAGTGGCGAGTACAACAGCCTCAAGCGCATTAGCGACATAAACATATTAGGTATGAGACGCCAGAACCATTTGCTGAAATCAAATGTCGAGCCGGCCTTGTATTCCCAGGTAGTCGGCACCTCTTTTATTCTGAATCCCTTTTTCCAAACTCTCAACAGCAGGTCAACATCAAACGCGAATTCGGTCACGCCAAGCTCCGGCAGAACGGCCAGTATAACATTTCTGTGAAAAATCTTCGCGCCGCATTGTGTATCTTTAAATGGAAACAAAAAAATAAATTTCAGAAGTGCGCTAAAACCAAAGCTTCCAAATCTCTGCAAGAATGGCTCTTTGTTTATTATGGCTGAGCCCGGCAGCTTTCTCGAGGCTATTGCACCATCATATTTTTCCAGCGAGTTTATTAAATCGTGAAAAGCTTTTGGTTTTGTGCTGCTGTCAGCATCTACATAACCGACAAAACTGCCGGAGGACTGCTTGAATCCTTTGATTATCGCGCCGCCCTTGCCTGAGCGTTTTTCAGAATAATTATATTTTATCTGCGGAAATTTTTTGGCGAATTCTGCGACAATATCAAGCGTCTTATCTTTACCATTTATAACTACTATAAATTCAAATTCTTTAAAATTGGCAGAAAAATACTCGCAGTACTCGGAGAGCATACCGCCTATTCTGCCTTCTTCGTTGTAGGCTGGCACTACTACAGATATCAATCCCACACCCCGAGATTTTAAGAATAGAAAATTTTATAACGCTATCCGTAGCCCGTTTATTATGGTGAACGAGCTGTCCCGCAAGATTTTACACGCGACAGGCATATTGGCTGTCCTGCCAGTTTTGTACCTGACTGGACAGCAGCTGATGCAGATTTTGGCATTCCTAACGGCCGGTGTCCTTGTTCTGCACTGGTATATAGATTTCAGGCACGTAAGGCGGAAACGCATCAATGATTCTATTCGTGGAGTTCTCGAAACTTTCGGAGAAAAGTACGACGAAGTTTCTGAAAAAGAGCTCGAAAAACTTGAGGAGGATTTTTTTCAATCCATAAAAAAAGAATTTTTGCGGGATGGAGAACAGGCAATTTTTTTGCCAGCATTATATTTTTTTTCATCGCTCCTGTTTACATTAATATTTTTTGGTAAAAGCTATCTCTTTTTCGGAATCATCGCACTGGCAATGGGTGACTCGGCAGCAGCGCTGGCTGGCAAGTACTTCGGAAAACATAAAATTTTTTGGAATCGCGATAAATCTTTCGAAGGCATGGCCGGCTTTGCCGTGGTAACATTTGCTGTGACATTGATATTCTTAGCAATTTTTCCGCAGTTTGCACTATTCTCTGCGTGGGAGCTGGCAGCATTTGTCGGCATTGCCGGTGCCGCGATAGAAAGCCTACCAATTTTGGATGATAACTTTTCAATCCCGTTACTAACAGCGATTGCCCTTAGCTTGGCGGTTAGATTTTTCTAGCTTTTTGGTATTGCCCAAACTTATATTTGAATAAATCTGAACGAATTTCACCGAAAAAAAGCTTATGTATTGTAGCCAAGACATATTTTACCAAGTTCCTGAGCCGGCCTTCCAGCTCTGCCCGCCGCACTGATACAAATATTGATCGATACATTACGCGGAATTTGCCGACTTTTGAGGCCCGGCCAATATATTCAAAGTCCTCACCGAGTTTTATTGATTCGTCAAAACCGCCGATTTTTTGGTGGACGCTTTTTTTGCAGAATATACATACGCCAATCGCGCCAGGATAAATATACTGCGCTACGCCGATTACAGTGTTAAAAAATATCTGCCACACTAACCGATCCCACGCCCGTTTCCTGCCGAAAAGGCCGAATTCGCCTTCAATCGGCCGCATGTAAACACTTGCAGCGCCAAGGGCGCGTTTTTCGAACTCGCGCAGCGCAAATTCCAGGAAATAATTTTTTAAAACAACGTCAGCATCTAAAAACAAAAGCAAATCGCCGCCTGCAATTTTTGCCCCGCAGTTCCGCGCGTTGGCGACACCCTTGCCAGCCTGCCGAATAAACCGGAGATGAAGTTTTTCAGCGAAACTATTAACAACTTTTTCAGTGTTATCTTTTGAATTTGCATCTGCGATTATAACTTCAAAGTCTTTGTAAGTCTGATTGCACAGCGATTGCAGCAGCTTGCCAACATATCTGGTTTCGTTGTAAGTCGGGATTATTATTGACAGCATCATAACGCCTTCGAAATGTAAAATCCATCATCAGCATATTTGAGTTTTTTATAATATTCTTTTACACCAACACCAGAAAGAACTTTTAATATTTCACAATTATTTTTTTTTGCAACGCTTTCTGCTTCAGCAAGTAATTTTTTTCCGAGCCCTTTATGCTGCGCCGCCAACGGATTATTATTTGCAGGTTCACCAATAGCAATCGCTTCTCCGTAAACATGCAGTTCGCGGATAAACGCAATTCCATTTTCGCATAGCCTTAATCTTAAAAATCCAAGTAAAATATCCTGTTCTATGTCTTCAAATGACAAAAATATTTCTTTCCCACCGCTTGCCGCGTATTCTAACCATTGCAATTTAATTTCGCTTGGCAGGACTTTGAACTCATTGTAGCGATGGCCAACCTCTCTGCATCTAATACACCTGCATTTAACTCTGCGGGATTTGAGATGTCCGTGTACCATCTGCCTTAAGTTTGTGGATTTGTAGCCGGCTTCGACATAGTTTGATGGAATGTCTCGCATTATTCTTTTTATCCGCACGTAAGGCGGGATGTATTTTGTTTTTATCTCAGCGAGAACTTCTGCGATGTAATCATCGTTGATTGGCTCGTACTCGCCGCGCTTCCATTGTTCATATAATTCTGAGCCTTTGATGACGCCGCACGGATAGATTTTCAAGCCGTCCGGGCGTAAATCCTCATCTTCAAAAATAATCCGAAACATCTCTTTGTCCAGTTCTTTCGATGAGCCAGGCAGGCCAAGCATGATATGCAGGTCAACTTTGAAGCCAGCATCCTTTAGCTCACGAATTGCTTGCTTTGCTTCTGCCAAATTGTGGCCGCGTTTTATTTTTTCAAGAACAAAATCGTAGATAGATTGCAGGCCAAGTTCCACTCGCGTCGCGCCAAGCGAGAGCAGTTCCTGAATTTCTTTCTGGTGGCACCAGTCCGGCCTCGTTTCGATTATCAGGCTGACAACACGATTCTTCGCAGTTTCGTTTATTTTATGCGATTGTTCAATTGTTTCAGCAAAATGATTTTCACACGGCTCATCTTTTGTACAGCATCCGAACTGATTAAACGCGTCGAAAATATATTTTACAAAATTATATTGGTAATCCCATGGCATCCAAGTGAAGGTCCCGCCCTGCACTATGACTTCGTTCTTGTCAGTGTTGTGGCCGACGCTGTGCAGCTGAGCCAGCCTGTTTTGCACTATTTTGTACGGGTCGTAATTATTTCGGATCGCACGCATTGTGCTCGGCTCGTAACCAGTGTAACTTTTTGGCGCGATTGCAGAGGTCGGGCAGTATGTGCAGCGCCCAACGCAGCCGGCCGGCTTGGTCATCACAGCAATCGTGGAAACGCCGGACATCGTTCGCGTTGGTTTTGTAACAAGTGCCTGCCTAAGTTTCTCCGCTCCCTTGCCTTGCAGGCCAGCCAGTTCTTTCAAAATATCTGAGCCAAGTGGTATCTGACCGCCGTTTTTTTCTGCCCACTTCACTTTAACACGTTCTATCGAATTTTTATCCAGCTTCGGCAGGCCAAGCAGGCCGTCAATCAGGGTTTTCATAGCTTCGCTGAGTAAAAAACATTTATAAATCTTTAAACCCAGCAAAATGCATGGCCACTAAAACTAAGCCAGTATTATTGCCAACTGTAATTTTGATTTTTATAATACTCGGCGGCATTGCATACATTGCAGTTAAGTTTTCACAGGATAATGTCCTGGCGCCGGCAATTGCAGTTGTATCTATCAGCGGCGGAATAGATTCCAGCACCGCAGCCGGAGTATCAAAAATTTTGAAAAAGGCCGGCAAGGACAAAGAAATAAAAGCAGTAATTTTAGAAATAAACTCGCCCGGCGGCACGGTAGTTGCGTCAAAGGAAATTGCGGCTGCAGTAAAAGAATTAGACAAGCCGGTCGTGGCGTGGATACGCGAGGAGGGTGCGTCAGGCGCTTACTGGATAGCATCTGCGGCAGACAAAATAGTTGCGGATCAGGGCTCAATAACCGGCTCTATAGGCGTTACTGGCTCATATTTGGAATTTTCCAAGCTTTTTGATAAATACGGCGTGACTTACAACAGCTTGACTTCTGGCAAGTATAAAGATACAGGCTCACCATATAAAAATCTGAGCGATAGCGAGCGGTCTTACTTCTCCGGTTTAATTAACGCGCTGAAAGTCCAGTTTGTTCAGGCCGTTGCAGAAAACAGGAATCTAAGTTTTGACTATGTAAACAATCTTGCGACAGGCCAGGTCTTCCTCGGCACAGACGCGCAGAACTATAAACTCGTGGATGTTCTTGGCGGCAGGAACGAAGCACAGAAAACCGCAGAGAAGCTGGCAGGCCTTAAGAATTCAAGGCTTGTTGAGTATGGGCAGCAGCAAAGTCTGTTTGGCTCATTAAGCAGCACAGCAGAGACGCTGGCCTACTGGGCTGGCCGCGGTATCGGGGATTCTGTAAAGCCGCAGGCAGATTCAGATATAAAATTAGTTGCTGAGATTTAGGTTCTTTGGTTGTGTTTTAATACTTTGATAAAATCCAGCGGTCCAGCTCTATTTTCGCAGCGCATAAACTTTATTATTTCTGCTAGCCCTATCAATACGGGCGAGCCCAAATTCAACAAGGCGCTTTAAATGGTAAGAAATTTTGTTTGGCAAAAAACCCAATTTGTCTGAAAGTTCTTGCTGTGATGCGCCGGGCATTTTTTCTGCAGCCAATAGAATTGCTTTTTGCGTTGCACTTATTTTATCCCATCTACGCACGTCTGCAGCATAGTAATAAATCTGACCGCCCTCCCATCGCGCATCGATTAGGCTAAACTCTTCAAGCAGTTTAAGGTGCCTGCGCAGCGATTCGCGCGAAACGCCGACATGGTCGTTCATATAACAAAGCAGCTCCTTGAGCGTCGTGCCGGGAGCGCCAGTTATCAAAGCATAAAGCGTGCCGCGCATATGGTTGTCTAAAATATTCCCTTCATTAATATGCAAATGCGGCGGATTCATGCTAAAATAATACAGTTTACAAATATAAAGTTTCCTATTTTCAGAGTTAGAAAAGTAACATCACTTAATATCCACAAAGCTTGTCAGTGCCGGCCCCTGCGGCGGGGAAGTTTTGTTTAGCTTTTCCATTGAGAGCTTCACGATTGGCATGCCCGGCTTTAGCACAATTGGTATTTTATTTGCGTTAAAAATTTCCAGCGTTATAAAACCTGAAAAATTTGGGTCTACAAACCCGCCCGAACAAAATACCTGCAGGCCAAGCCTGCCAAGGGAAGCGCGCGCGTTTAAGATTCCGGTATAGTTGTTAGGCATTACGATTTTTTCTTTAGTAACACCAATCACGAACTCGCCTGGCGCGACAGCGTATGAGCCGCCATCGTGGACTTCTATCGCAGTGAACTTTTGCATCGAAGTCAGGATTGTATCTTCGCCAAACTTGAATTTCGGGTCAGCCGGGTCTATGAAGGCAGAGCCTGCAGAAACCAAGGTTGTGAATTTGTTTCCAAGTTTTAGCTCGACGTGAAGCTGCCGCATCGCCCCGCGGTCAAACGGCTCAATTTTCAGCTGGCCGATTTTAATCAGCTCAAGAATCTCCTCGCCCGAAAGGAATGCCATGCAGAATTTAGCGGAGGAAAAAGATAAAAAGCTATTGGAACGTCGGGCTTTGTTGAAATTCTTGCCATTTTAATAGCCATCCAGGATTTTTGTAACCGCTTCCTGCAGGCCTTCCAAAAGGTGTTCAAGACCATCTTGCTTATTGGGAAGCCTGTTAGCAGCAGAGCAGTAGCACGCGATTAGCTCGTTGTCAAGCCTTTTAATTTCCGACAGCAAATATTCTCTGTCAAATTTTGTATCTACATCGCCAAAACCAAAGCCCCGCACAAGCCATACCAACGAGTTTGCCGCTTGTTCTTTGTCGTGCTCAAACCTCTTTCTTATGGCTTCGAATACGCCGCCGAATATTATTTCACGGGCATTTTCGCTGATTAACCCTTGCCCGTCTTCGTTATAATGTAAATCCAGGGAGTGTGCGAGGTATATAAATTTTGCAGCCTTGGCAAGCGCGACCGGCACTTCATTGTATAAGCCGAATTCTTCCATCGATAGCATATGGGCGGCTCGGGAAGAAAACTTATAAAACTTACCTAATGCCTGCCATGTCTGCTTCAACAAGAGTTTTTACTATTTCTCCGGATGTTTTGTAAATACCAACTGGTATGTCTGGCCGGCACACAATACCTTGGCCATGGCAATGTGTATTTAGTTTGCTGTCCATTTCGATGATATGCTGCTTTAGTTCCGCGAGCCCGCCAGCCGGATATCTTGGTGTGTATTTGGCTGCAAGCACGCCCAGTTTCCTGTCAAAATCTTCTTCAGGAGAATCCAAAAACTCTTCGATGTTGTCATATATGGAGCGCATGCAGGGCGAAAACTCAGGCCATACATCGCGATAATTTCCGCCGCGGCGCTGGTATTCAAAATATGTCAGCATCAGTAGCATGATTTCCGGGTAAATTTCCTCAACCTTGTTTTCTAAATCTTGTTCTGGGTCCATGGTGTTAGTGCAATGCATGATTTAATAAATTATTTTGTTTGTTGTTTTTCCAACTCCTTAAGCGCAGCCAGCATGGCATTTGTTTTTGCCCTGCTGACTGAGTGCCCGTATCCTGTGGCCAGCAACGTATCTTTAGCATAAACTTCAATTGCGCAGCTTCTATCCCACTTCGCTTCTCCAGCCCCGAACCTGTATTCTGGAATTGTTTGGTATTTTTCCCAAACCTGCCTCAAGAGACTGCCTTCATATGTTGGGTAAGGACGGAGTGCAATTTCGAACGCTGCGCCAGTCATTGGCATGACAGTTTCCTTTACAAATTTTCTTGCGACTTCAATGTTTTTATCCGCATCTAAATAGATTGCATAAGTAACAGCTTCAAAAACATCGGCTAAAAAAGTTTTTGATGTGCTGCCTTTGTTACGCAAAACGTAATCGCGCAAGCCAAGCTGGCCCGCGATTTCTGCAAATACATTATTGCTGTTCAAACTACCGTGAATCGGCGCAAATTCTGGATAATATTTTGATGCGAGTTTCATAAGCTCTTCTGCAGTTATAAAAGCGATGAGCTTGTCACCCAGCCACTCAAGCGTTTCCGCGCGGAACTCATAATTGCCCGCACCAGGCCAGCGCCAGTCCAGCGCGGCCAGCAGCAAGCCCTTATCCTTAAATGTGTAGCCGAGCCTTTCTTCCAATCCAGATAAATCTTTTGTGTGAGGTGAACTTGGCAAGTCCATAAAATAAATCAAACGAAAAATTATAAAAGCTTATGCCTTCTTCCACGCTAAACAAAACAATCTTTAAGAAATTCTTCGGTAAGTATTATGCTCTTGTCGCAGCTTTGTTGCAGCGCCTGTGATCTATCTTTGAAATAGACGTGTTCAACATGCAGGCCAAATTTTTTTATCGCGCTAACCGCTTCAACAAAATCACCATCGCCCGTTACAATTATTGCAGTATCAAAATTTTTACTTGCAGCATGAGATAACATGTCAATTGCCATTTTTAGATCCACGCCCTTGTCTTTATATGTGCGAATTTTTGATGCCGATTCGCAATTTGTGCATATGTGTAGCTTCTCGCGTGGTTCAAGCCTACCAAGTCGTAGCTCAAAATATGGAATTCTTTGTAAATTATCAAAAAACTGGCGTTGTTTTTGATATGAAGTCGGATCCGCTTGTTGTGGCAGTGGTGCATTGTAGTAATATGCCCGTACCAATTCCCGTTCTTTTCCACAAAGGAGATTTACAAATTTTTCATAATTGAAATATTTTTTGCTAGTGTGTTTTTTAAGTCCATGATAAAGATTACTGCCGTCAATAAAAATCATTACACAAAATCATTACACGTTTCATATTTAGCCCGCCCTGGTGCCGCGCACGAGAGCGGGGAGTTGATTGTTGTTCATTATTTACTATTATATTTAAACTTTGCTTACTTCTGTTCAGTTATGCCTTCTTCCACGCCATCTCAAACAAATCCTGCAGCGCCCCTGCGAAGTAAGGCGTGTTCACCCACATCCCCAAGTCATAAGTCGGGTGGACGTCCTTGTCATCCATCAGCATGAAAAGCACCTGCTTGCCGTCTATGATGCAAAATCTTGCGTTCATGTCCTTGATTTCTTTTATCTCAGCAACGCCCTGAAGTTTGTCCAGAACTTCCTTTGTTTTATCGTTGACTGGCGCAGCAATTTTTATTTTTACGCCGCGGGCCTTTGCTTTTTCAAGCAGCGGCTTGAGTGCGCGCACCTTTCTCGTTATGCCGTCCTCTGTTGTCATAATCGCGATAGATTTTTCGGCTTCCTTGACAAGCATGGAGAGATGGTCATATAAATTGTGCCTGCCCTTCAGCGCGCCCGAAAAATCTGTAATCTGCATCGGCTCGATTCCCTGCTTGTAGAGCTGCTGCAGCTCTTTCAGTATGTCTGAGCTGTGCAGGCCTTCCAGCCTTTTTGTCCGCTCCTCGGTAATTTCGGCCAGCCTTCTCTTTACCCTGTCCAGAACTTCTGTCGGCGCGATCGCCATGTACTTGATTGGCTTCTCCGGCTTTACAATTACAAATCCCTTTCGCTCCAAAGATTCGAGAACATCATAAGTTCTTGAGCGCGGCACGTCTGCGATGTCAGACAGCTCGCCCGCAGTGCTTACTCCGCGAGAAAGAAGCGCGGTCCACAGCTTTACTTCATACAGATTTAGGCTAAACGCTCGCCTTAGCTTGCTAAGAAACTCTTCGTTTACTATCATTTTCCTCCAACTACGAATAGCGTGTAATAACTATTCGTCAATGACCTCACCATTTTGTCTACATCACTACTTAATATATGTTACGGTTCTCTATTACTGCGAAGTTCCAATTTCGGAATTGACTTTTATCAGTGTCAAAACTGAAATAGTAACCCGCCCGAGACGGATTTTTTATCAGGGCATACCTAAAACCGAAGCGCTTAAATAACTTACTAAGCTTTGTTACTGTGCAGTAATATATTTTACAAAATAGAGATTGGAATATTTAGTTTGCAGAATATATTCTATTTAATATACTTGCCAAAAATTAAATTCGGATTACGTTTAGGCCAGCCTTAGTTTTTATTGCGCCCTCACCGAGCCAGCCTGGCGTTATCTGCACAACATAATTTAGGTTCGCGGATGACTGCCTTGCGCGTATTAAATCAAAAACTATTTCTTTGGATGGACAGTAGTACTCTTTACTGCCCGGCCCCTTTATAGAAATTGCTAAAAATTCATGGTGGCCCGTATTTGGCTGATACCAAACTATTACCCGGCAGTCCTGCCTTACAAATCCATTTTCATCAGTCGCTGGAGCAAGTTTGTTTTCAATTTCATCCGGATTGCCTTCACCCTGAACAAGTAAGTCCAAACCCTCTTTGCTCATCGCCCGAAAGTGGAATCTGACACTTTGTAATAGAGGCATACAAAAATATAGAACAGCAGTTATTTATACTTTTTGCTGACAGCTATGCAGTTTTAACCGCAGGCATTATGGCATTGCCAAAAGCAATGGCATGTATACTCAGTTGCAGGGAGATTTCCTTAAGCTCTGCTGTGTTATCCGGCATGGCATTGACAATCTCTTCAAGATTTTGGTTCACTCGCAGGAACGCAAGCCTCGGCAGCACAGCTTCAGGCTCGCAGCCAGCAATCGCAAGAGCGTCAAAAAATATCGCCTTGTAGCCTTTCATGTATATGCCGGCGGCATCTTCCGCTTTTTTTCTGGAAGAGATTACATTTGCCAGCTCGCCAGTGAATTCGGAATCGAGAAAGAACTTTGAAATTTTTTCTAAAAATAGTTTATTATATCTGCCAAATCCCGGGCTGTTATCGCATAAACCCGGTGCCTGTTTATTAATTTCATCTAAATCTGCATCTAATCCGTCTTGCCTGCTAAAATAATCATTTACGAATTTAACCGCCCTTTTTGCGCGGCCAGCCTTTTCCGCAAGAGAGTAATCGCCAAGCCTGCCGGTAGCCATATCAATCAGCTTCTGAAGCAAGCATTGGGCATCATAAAGCGAGCCAGCAACATCTGTAATTTCCAGGCTTTGCGAAGGTCCCATGAAAAGAAATCCGGCAAAAGCTATTTAAAGTTTTTTGCATGCTAGACCGCATTCAACTTATCCTTGCTAATCAAGCCCATATTATTCATGCTGTCAAACATTTGTGATTGCAATATCATAAAGTTAATCTTTGTGCCAGTCTGGTCTTGGATGGATTTGGCAAGCTCGTCAAGCTCGCCGTTCTTGATTTCATCCCCGACTACAAACAATTTCTTGTCTTTGTCTTTGTATATAGTAAAATTATTGAACCGCTCAAGGAGTTTGTCCTTGAACAATTTTATTGGATCCGGCGCAGAGCCAACAATTAGTGCATGAATCTCATTGAAAATTGGCGTGTCGCGCACTATATGATAGAACACGAACTTGTCCTGTTGAACCTTTTTGACGAGCCCCAAGGTAATTAGCTTTTGGACAATCCGGAAGGTAGTTGCAAGTGAAACAGAGGATTCGCGGGCCACATCCCTGAGGTAGAACACATCTTTCTTGTGGAGCAATCGCTTTAGAACTTCAACTGTCTTTGCGTCAAACAGGTTTGCCAGCAGAACAGAACGCTCGCCATCCATATAAAATCGAATGCAGTAGTCGCAGTTTATCGCCAACAGCTAACAATAAACTATTAACGATAAATAACTGACATCACGCCCCTCGGAAAGAACCGACACACTACAAATATATAAGTGTTTCTATTCTGAAATAGATTTTCACCATGAAAACGTTGTTCCTTAAACGCTCTTCCATTTTTGAAACGCCATTTCAAACCCTAACGCAAATAAAAACGAAACCAGCGTCCATAGGAAATAGTGGGGTGCTGTTTCATAATCAGAACCCATTTTTTCTCTGGTTTACGCGCCTCGCCTAGAAAGGCGTTCAAGTTATTTTCTTAGCAACCAAGCGCTGGCAGTAAAGCCATTCAAATAGGCTCCAAAAACTGTTCCATCTTTCCTTTGCAGGAATGCAAACCTGACCGGCCCATCTGCCAAGTAGTGTGTCAGGTATGTTCGTTCGTAAACAAGTGTTACGCCCGGCCTTGCCTTGGCTGGCATCGCGTTTTCAAATTTAACTACGCCATCATAATGCCATTCACCGTCAAATCTTGAATAATGGTCGACACCCTTCCGTCTAAAACGCAAATTTATATTTCGGAGAAATGCAGGTATCACAGCTTCTGTTAGTTCCTGCTGGCCTGCAGATTCGAGCAGGGCAAGCAGCTCGTCAAGGCTGGTTTTTGGCCCGGTTCCTATGAAATTTATGTCACCAAAAGACTTATAATCCTTTTTCCTATGTGTTGGGCATATGATAGTTAAAAAGTACATTGTTGAAGTCCAGCCGCTGCTTATACTCAAGCTTAGCAACATTCCAGAAAGAAGGTTTGGCTGGCGCAGCACTTCTGCGTTGGGCATGCCGCAGGTCTGGCTGGAAGAAGAGCTGGCCAATAAGTTTCAGGTGCCAGCAGGCGCGCATCTGGAACTAACCTTAGCAGATACTAATACACGAACGCTAATAACTAATTCGAGGGTTAGGCTGGCAGACAGATATACAAGTGTGCATCCGGCAATCAATACGTCAGGGCAGATCCCATCGTTAGTTTTGCAAATCAGCGGTGAGCTAAAAAAAGATGGCGAGCATCCGTATACGGCAACACTAAGAAGGCTGGCCACGCCTGCGCCAACCATTGTTGCAAGGCCAGCCGTCGGGGCTGGCGGTTACAGCCGGCCAAGAGAACAGGCCATAGCAACAGAAGAGGAAGAACTAGAGGAGCTAGAAGAACACGGCAGAAAAATTCCAGTTCCCGCCGCGTAAATAATTATCCGATATACCCAACCTTCTCTCTGTCTATCGAACCCTCTTGGACGTCCGCTGTCGCGGACTAAGAGCGTTCGAGCGGAGAACCCTTTCGCTTTGCGAAAGAACGACAAGTAATCAAAAGCTCAAACGCGTAGCTATGAATTGAATGCCAAAACCTATCCTATATAACCAACCTTCTCCCTATCAATTATTTTTCCGATGGCTGGCTCTGCAAACTTTTTTTTCTCGGACTCAATATCATCAACCATCTTTTTCAGCGCGTCCTTAAGCCACTGCCGCTTTTCTATGAAATTTTTATCCACAACAGAGAAGCCGCGCTCGTGCGCAAAAAACAAAGGGGTGTTATGTGTCGCCAGCCATGAACCCATCTCCTCGTATTTAATCTGCACGCTGGCCTGCTTTATTACGTCAAGAACGTTGATCTCTTTAGTTACAGATGTCAGCTCGCTTGATAATTTTCTACTTAGCTGCTTGTTTTCTTTTTTAACCATGAATTTGTTTACAACCAATTATTTATAAACCTTTGCAGCTATTTTAACTCAACCGCCCATGTTTTTGCATTGTCTTTTTCATCAGATTCAGGGATTTTATTTTCAGGATCGACTATGACTTGGAAATCCCGCCCGCCCTTTGCCAGAGCGCAGTAATCAATACATGTTTCTACAAAACCTGTTCGCAGTCTGTCAAGGCCGCGCATAGAAAATGTTTTTTCCCAGCCATCAGTTTTTATCAAAACATTAAAGGCTTCGCTTTTTCCCTTGTTGTCATTGTGCACAGAAAGCGTTGCTAGCCAGCAGCCAGCCGAGTTTTCAACCTTGAATGTTGCTGGCCGCAAGTCCACTGGCCTTGTTGTTTTGCAAACACCGTAAGCTGGGCTGCAGTAGTAAGAAACAGGGCATTCTGCGGTCTGCCTGCATTTAACCACAAAGTCGCCGGTAATACCCGATAAGTCTTCAAACCCAAGCCGAACAAGTTCGGTTGGGCCAAGCAGAACAAAGTTCTGCTCTGGAAATGCTAACGATGCAATGGCAATAACCGCAATGACAGCTATTGCAAGCGTTGATGTGGCCATAATATTGCTGATTCGTTTTAATTTATAAACCTTGTGACTGTACAAAAAATGTTTTTCTACTCGAAATCCGAGTAGAATTTTTTCATAAATTTGTGTTTGCTTATTGCCAATTCCCTAAAATCCATACATCAGTGCTGTACTCTGTTTGCAGATAGATGCCAATAATTATGCCTTCGTCGCTCGACTTTAAGATTGCAAACCTTGCTGGCCTGCCTTGTGTGTGGAACTCGCCAAAGAGCTGAAATTTATTCCACCCATGCCTGACCTGATCTGAAGGCAGTGCCCCAAAGTGCTCGTGTCGGCCGGGTTTGCTGTATTTAATTGTAAACCCCGCCCCAAAATGCGGCTGCGCGGCTTCTTGCCGGCCTGTGTTAATAATCTCGCAAGGCCCCTTATACACCCAGTTGTCCTGTTGAGTCATATAGTGCTGTAAGCCCTTGTTAATAAATCCTGCAACCTGCTCCTGAAACGCAGGCCATGCAGCTTCAGTCAAATCCTGAAGGCTTGCTGAGCTTACTAGGCGGGCTAGCCTTTCAAGTCTGGCTCGTTCCGTGTCTTCGACTGTTGCCATAGACCGATTGCCAGCTAATTGTTTAAAAAGCTTTCTGTATGGGTATATTTATACCGTTTCGGTGTGCTGCTTCTTTCTACTACATCAGCCAAAAGTTTAATTTTAAACCTTGCGGCCAAAGACCTTTGGCATATGTCTTATGCCGAGCACCTCAATCCCAAGCAAATTTCTTTTCTTATCAAAGTCTAAATTTATAAAATCGCTGAGCTCCAAAGTTCTGGCAGACTCGCCCCTTTTTATTTTCGGTTTGATATAGATGTAAGCTGCATCTGCCCGCGCGTCATATTTTTGTACAAAATCCCCGCGCAACGCATCAGCTTTTATAATTCTGTCATAAAGCGACCACACATCGCACACAATGCAGCTTGCCTCAAAATCCTTGCACTGCTCGCCATAATACTTTTCAAGCATGTCCTCGAGCCAGCCTTCCCGCACAGCCTGCTCGTGGCAAGGGTTGCACTCCCAATATTCTGCCTTTTTTATTTTGCCGACCTTTTTTATGGCCTTCACTTCGCGCTTGAAAACCGGCGTGCCAGGCTGCAACGGCTTGTAAGTTCCGTCATCTGACATTTCTATTTTGCCAAAATAATGCCCGTTATCATACCTGCCTTTCGCGGTGACATTTATTTTGA
>JACOYC010000022.1 GCA_016182015.1 Nanobdellati archaeon
AACAATTCCGACAATCAGCTCGAATTGCCATAGCAAGGCTTAAATTTATAGATATATAAAGGTTTCGTATTGTGCTGTGGAGAAAACAATGAAACCCCTTGCTCAAGGCGCAGAAGCGGTAATTTATTTGAGTGGAAGTAAGATTAGAAAAGAAAGAATAAAAAAGAATTACCGCCTGCCACAGATCGACAGCAAGCTGCGCAAGGAGCGGACAAAGAAAGAAGCGTCAATCCTGCACAAGCTCCAGCGGGCTGGCGTGAACGTGCCGCAGCTCACAAAAATCTCCGAGTTTGAGCTGGAGATGGAATTTCTGGCTGGAACAAAACTGCGCGATTACTTAGACAAAACCGCTAACGCAGAAGTTTGCAGGCTCGCCGGCATAGAAACAGCAAAAGTCCACAAATGCGGAATCTTCCACGGCGACCTCACGACTTCAAACATAATTTTAGTAGGTAATGTGCTTTACTTAATCGACTTCGGCCTTGGCGACTACTCGCTGCGCGTTGAGGATTTCGCGGTTGACCTGCACATCTTCAAGGAGTGCCTAGCATCAAAACACAACGCAATCTGGGAGGAGTGCTGGCAATCTTTTCTGGCGGGCTACAAGTCAGTTGATGAAAAGAAGTTCAGCGATGTTACAAAAAGATTACGGGTTGTTGAAGCCAGAGGTAGATACAAGCACATTGGCTAGTAATCTTCAACTGGCTTGCCATCCGCACCGAGCAGCCTGCCGCTCCTGTCAAATATCGGCAATTGCACATCCGTAACTATCTCTATCCACGTTTTCTTTTTGTTTTTGCCGGGCACACGTAACTGCCAGTAGTGATATGTTTGCCGGCTCTGCACGAGGTCTTCTTTTCTCGAGAGCTGCACCTCTGCAGTCATGTGAAATTGTTTGACGCCGGCCAGCACGTCCTCTATTGAATCTGCCCCTTCAACATCAACCTCTTCCCACGCCCCGACTTGTAGGCCTAAGCGCTGTAGTTTTATGACTAGCCTGTCACTGGACGAGTGCTCAATGGCCTGCTGAATAAGATTCATATACGCGACAAAAGAAGCATTTAGTATATACTGTTCCATGACTATTTTAGCACAAAAACCTTTAAAAACCATCTTCTGCAGCAGAGGCTAGGATGAATCAGCTTCGGCTTGTTCAGGCCGGTATATTTAGTTCTATCGGCCTATAATTAATAACATGGCAAAGATGCACTCAAGACGTCGTGGAATTTCTGGCTCGAAAAAGCCATCGCTAGCCCGGGCTCCTGCGTGGGTTTCTTACAAGCCTGAGGAAATAGAATCACTAATAGTTAAGCTGGCAAAACAAGGCCTGCCGCAATCGCAAATCGGCCTTGCTCTCAGGGACTCGTACGGAATTCCCGATGTGGAAAAAATCATCAGCAAAAAAATTGGGCGCGTTTTACAAGAAAAAAACATTGTTCCAGAAATTCCGGAAGATTTGCATGCGTTAATAAAAAAATCAATCCAAATTAAGAAACATCTTGAGTTGCACAAAAAAGACAAACACTCAAAGCGCGGCCTTCAGTTGACAGAATCAAAAATATTCAGATTAGTAAAATATTACAAAAGCGCGAGGAGGCTTCCAACTAACTGGAAGTATGCATAATGGCTGCGGGCAAAGTTAGAGTAGGAAAAAAGAAGTGGTTCACCGTCTTGGCACCCGAAGTTTTCGGCAAGAACGAGTTGGTAGAAATAACTGCATACGAACCGAATGAGCTGCTCAGCAAGCCTGTAGAGCTGAACTTCGCACAGATTTCCGGAAACCCGAAAGATCAGTCAAAAAAAATAATCCTGAAACTAATTGAAACGCAGGGTGATCGCGCGCTTACGGAGCCATGGCGATTTTATCTTCAGGACTCGTTTGTCGGCAGAACCGGCCGCAGATACAAAGAAAAGTTCCATTATGTCGCAAGGTCTGTTTCAAAAGACAAAAAGAATGTCATAGTTAAAATCTATGTTATGACTTCGAAAAAACTGCACCAGTCAGCCCGTGCGGACATCATACGCATAATTGACAGCAAAACAAAAGCCTTCCTGACAAACGTAGACGCATTTGATTTCTTCAGGCAGGACGTAATGGAAAACCTGGCCGGCGAATTAAGAAAGGATATACGAAAGGTTTACCCAGTTGACAAGGTCTTCATCTGGAAGGTCGCGGTCAACCCTGGGAAGAGGACGAAATAATTACTCCGGTTTTATAATAACACGCCCCAATATAACTTCAACATCAACAACCTTTTGTTTCCTAAGCCAAGAGGCTTTCTTAATTATACGTACTGGCAGATTTATGTAATACGTAACATATTTCTTATTTTTCTTGAACACTTTTCTTTTTTGTATCTTCGTTTCCATAACTGTAATAACAATCTGGTGCTTAAAAATCTTTCTACTTAGAATTTACGTAGAATTATTTCAGCCTAACAACTTCCAGATTCTTTGGTGCCGGACCCGCGGGCACCCTGCGGGTTCCCCAGGTGGACGCTCACCCTGACCCCTCCGCCGTCGGATTTGTTGCGCAAATCCAACAAAATTATTTTAATCTTACTACTTCCAGATTCTTCGGAGCAATCGTTTCTATTTTAAATTCCTTGTGCAGGCTTGAAGCTAAGTCGAGGCAGCGGGTTTGCTCGCCGTGCACTATTATTACCTTGCGCGGGCGCGGCTTAACATTCTTGACATAATTCATAAGCTCATTGCGGTCGCAATGCCCTGAAAAGCCTTCAATTGTATCAATTTTCAATTTAACATCAACCTTTGTATTATCCACTACGACCTGTTTCGCGCCGCCCTGGACCTCGCGGCCCAAAGTTCCTTCCCCGAGATAATTTACAAAAGCCAGTGAATTTTTCGGATTGTCGGCAAGCTGCTTAAAATATTGCACAGATGGCCCGCCCGTCAGCATACCTGACGTTGCGATTATCACGCACGGCGGCCCCTCGATCGCGGCCATTCTCTCTTTGTGCGATCCGACCTGCTTAAAAATTTTTGACAGGAATGGGTCGGCACCTTCGTAAAATATTTTATCTTTTACTTCCTTGCCTAAAAATCTTGGGTATGCGTTATGTATCGCTGAAATATCCCAAACCATTCCATCAAGATAAATTGGAAAATCTATTTTTTCTTCTCTGGAAAATTTTTCCAGGATTAGCATAATTTCCTGTGAACGGCCAACGCCCAGGCTCGGGATTAAAACCTTGCCTTTCTTTTTTATTGTCTCTTTAATTATATCTATAAGCTTCTTCTCGCTTTCCTCGCGTGTTGGCATAATATTATCAACGCCGCCGTATGTAGATTCCATCATCAGCGTTTCAAGGCGCGGAAAGACCGAATACGCACCGTCAAACAGCATTGATTTAATCTGCTTGAAATCGCCGGTGTACATAAAATTATGCCAGCCTTCGCCAATGTGAAAGTGACAGAGAGCAGAGCCAAGGATGTGGCCTGCGTTGTATAATGTCAGCCTGACATCCGGCGTTATATCTGTAACCTCGCCATACTCCAGCGTTACACAGTGCTTGACAGTTTCCTTGACATCAGTGCTAGAATAAACCGAATTATTGTTCTCGCCGCGGCCGATTTCTATGTAGTCCAGCATCAGCAGGGCCATAACATCCCGCGTAGCTTCTGTGCAGTAAACCGGCCCGTCATAACCCATCTTGAACAGGTACGGCAGGAAACCCATGTGATCCAGATGCGCGTGGGAAATCACGACAGCGTCTACATCCTGTATGTGAAATTCAGGAACATTCAAATACGGAAACTGAAATTTTCCGTGCGCCGCAACGTTAATCCCGCAGTCAAACAGAATTTTCGACTCTGGTGTCTGCAGAAGGAAACATGACCTTCCAACCTGGCGGGCTGCGCCAAGGAAAGAAACGCGTGCCCATTGCTCATCGACAGTTGATTTGCGCACTTCATATATTCTCTTGCCAACCCTGTCAAGAAACTTGCGCCGCCACTCCGAATCTTGGTATAAAACGCTTCTGATGTTCTGCGTAATCTTGGACGGAATTACTGACTCGCGCCTCACGAATGGCGTCCAGAAACTTTTTTCTTTTATTTCTTTAAGCAAATCGCCGTCCTTGCCTATTGCCAGGCCAGGTTTTTTGGCCTCTATCGTGGCAAGGGAACGGGCCGGCTCGAAAAGAATCTGCGTAATTTCTGCATCCTCTGGAATTGTTTTTTCAATCAGTTTCCTGACGTCTTCTGCATCCATGCGTATTGTGGGATCGGCGCGCAGGTCAATCCGTTTCTTAAATTCATTAACAAGCGACATTACAGTGTCTGAGCCGTGCAGGAAAAAAGATTTTGATTTTGTATATAATATTATGTTTGCTCCTTCATACGACGAGCTAGTTATGTGCGCATCATCCGGAACCTTCTTCAAAATTTCGTCAATCACTACCATTTTACAAACAGTTTACGAAGTAAAGCTCGCAGGCCGGCCCGCGTTGTTTTGCTTTACCACAGTGCTATCGGTTAAAACCTACCGTGCCTTGATTATAGAAGCAACCTTTTCCTTCTCGATTCTCCTTAGCCCTTTTTTATCTACTACAACAACATCTATGCCCTCGCCCGAAAAAACATCGCGCCGCATTGCCGCGCTTACGCAGCGGATTGCCAGCTGGATGCCTTCATCAACGGACATATTTTCTTTGTAGGAATCTTCCAGAACGCCATAAACCATTGGACTGCCTGAGCCTGTTGTAGTATATTTTGCATTCCGCAGGACTGCGCCAGACGGGTCAATATCATAAATCGCAAATGTGTCGTTGTCATCAAGCCCGCCTAAAATCAGCTGCACCATGTATGGGCTATAGCTTTTGTAGCCAGAAAATATCACGTTGCCGGCCAGGTTTGCCGCGACGGTTAGCGATGGCTCAACGCTGCTGTTAAGCCTGTAAAGGTCAAGCTCAGCTTTCAACAGCTTCGATATATTAAGCGCGTCAGAAACAGAGCCTGCCAGCGTGAGTGCTATAAAATTTGAAACTGGGAATATTTTCTCAACGTCCTTATTCGCGATAAGCCAGCCCATCGAGGCCCGCTTGTCTGCCGCAAGAACCACGCCGTCTTTGCAGACTAATCCGACAGTTGTTGTCCCTTTCTTTTGTTTTACTTGTTCAGGCATAATTTTCACCCAGATTGTTATTTGCAGAATTTTTATAACTCTTGTTTGTGGATGCTGGGGTTTTTAAATGTTATCATTTCCGCCATCTAAATGCCACGCCAATGGCTTTATAAGTATACTGTCTGGTTTCTTCGTCAAGCCAGACAATCGACCTGACGCGCAAAAGACTGGTTAAAACATCTTCGGCTATCAGCGCATTTAAACGCGGCCCCTTGTACGACCAAACTACTGCATCATCGGCTGGAAAATCCGGGTGGCGCTCCTTGAGTTCTTTAATCTCATCATCCGTAACCAAATCAATCAGCGCATTTCCTGCCCCAACGCGCTGCAAAACCTGTCTTGGCGTGTCATTATTATTCATCAGCATCTGTTTTGTAGTAACCCAACCATCCTTTACTAATTGAACCAGCCTTAGCTCGCGCGGTGTTGCCAGAAGATAACCACTCATTTGTTCCATAAATAATACCACAAACAACCGCTTTATAAACCTTTCCATATTACTCTATTCGTGCGTTTTAACGTATGCATATTTGAATATGTGTTCTATTTCAACAATCTTTAAAAATACATTAAACCTATTTAACGCATGGAGGGAGCAACCAGAATAAGTCCGAGAAAAGTCACTATTTTTATAGCGCTTATTGTGCTGATAGTTGCGGCAGTTTATTTTGCTGCGTTTCGCGGGGCTGGCACGCCAACAGGCGCTTTCGCGCTCGCAAGGGATGTTGAGTCATCGATAGATACAAAACATTTCAACAATGTTTTTTCCAAGCTTTCGCCGGACACGATAAAAACCGGCTCCAACTCGAGTTTTGTCAAGCGCCTGTCCGTGAGATTTGCCGACGCAAAAATAGACTTAGTCGATGTTTTCAGAAAAGATTCTGATGAAGCCTATGCGGTCTACCAGCTAACCGCTGGAAATAAAACAGAGTTGATAACGCTCGAATTCCAGAAAGGAAAAACATGGTTCTTGACAACATTCTCTGATTTTGCAAAGTGCGAAGATGAATGCGCCGCAGCAGACTACCCGATGTGCGACGGCAAAAATCATATTGTCTGCAAGGATACAAATAACGATGGCTGCACAGAACGCGTAACTACTGTATGCGAAGTTGCCTGCTCGGAAAGCGGCTGCACAAACACGCTCGAAAATTTTATACTCAAACCCTACGATACTATTACCGCCTTTCCGGTACGAGTCCAGCTGCTCGACATAGCAGAAGATGACAAATCAGCCACATTTGACGTAGCAAATGACATTTATGAAATTAAAAAGGGTTCAACGGAAACAATTGCAAACCTAAAAATAACAGTAACTGGCATAGATAAAAAACTAAAAAAGGTAAGTGTAAATATAAAATCTGCTACGATTACAGATTCGGGAAATAGCACGGGCTAAGGCTTAAAAATCCAAATTTAGATGATTTTCTATGGTAATAAGAATATATGAAGTTGAGTCTAAAGACATATCCAAAATCAAAAATATTTTGGACGCACAGGACGCAAAAGACCAGAAGACAGGCCAGTGGGTGCAGAATCCATTCAAGGCGCAGGGTTATATCATGCGCGACGCTTCAGCGCTTGGCCTGCCAAAGCCAGCCACTTATATACACATCAAGGCAGAAGACTCGTTTTTCAAGGCCAACGAGAAAAAGCTGACTGATGCGGGGGCAAAGCTGATGAAAGGCAAAGAATCTGCCGAAGTCCAGAAGAAGATTGACGAACTGGAGAACGCTGCTATGGAAGGCATTGGCAGTATTTTTGGCTGATAGATTTTTAAATTGACTATTAAATAATATTTGTGGGCCCTTGGTCTAGGACTACAAAATAAAGTAGTAGACAACGGTATGACGTCGCCCTTACAGTACAACTCAAAATATTGGTTGCATTAGAAAGGCGGAGGTCCCAGGTTCGAATCCTGGAGGGCCCATTTATTTAAAAATCTGTCCGGTTTCTTCGCTCCAGAAAAGCAGGTCAATTTCTGCCATTGGAATTCTTACGCGCTGGGAAAATTTGCGGACTTTTTCCTCGATTTCCAAATAAACCCGCTGGCTCAGCGTTTTTGGAATCTCAGATATAACGCCGTACTTTTTCAAGTTTTTTAGTATGTGCCTGTCTAGGATTGCCAAATCGTCTCCAAAGCCTATGTTCCGCAAAAAGTGCGACGCTTCTTTCATGCCAAAGCCTTTGATATTTTCGCAAAGCCACGTCCGCAGGCCAGGCAGGTCATCCAGATTTAATTTACTTTTTATTTTCAAAGCGCCGTTTTGCGAAAAATAACCTCTCGCTTCGTGAATGTATTTCGCTTTGTTGTTTGCAAAGCGGACGCCGGATCGCGTCAGATGTTTTGCAATTTCCTCGTGCCCGCCGCTATATAGAACTCCGTCTTCTGTAGCCCGCCTCATCGCCAAATCTGCCGCAGTTGCCTTGGATTGCGGCGTGCAAAGGCAGAAGGCCAGCTCTGCAAATACTTTTTTATCATCTGCATCCTGCCAGAGCTGTTTAAATTCGTGAAGCCTGTTTTTGATATCTTCGCGTTTTGACGCATACAACAATTGCAAGCCGTCCATCATAATAAAAACGCGCTTATTTGGGTTAAAAAGTTTTGTATTGTTGTGCCTTACTTAAACGCTATTATTTGATAGCCGTATTTATTAACAGCTTCCTCGGGCCAAAATCCTTGGTTTTTTGTCTTGAAAACAAATGTAATATTTTTTTCTATCTGCCGGCCAGTGAACTGCTTTTGCTTTTTGTCCCACTCTCTCAAAATTAAAACATCGCCTGGACTGCATTTAAAATCTGCCAGCCTCAGCTCAAATGTTTTTTCTCCGCTCAAAATTTTATCAAAGTATTCCGACCAGACTTTTTTCTCAATCTTCATGCTCAAACCCGCGTTTTGGAGTGCCTTCGTAATATTTTCCAATAATATCAATCGCGTCTTCCAAGGGATTTGTAATTTCCTTGAACTTTGATTTCGGGTTGCCGCATCCTGGGCATTTCCAGCTGGCTTTGATGTCATCAAAAGCTGTGCCTTTCTGTATGCCTGCGTCTTCTAATCCTGCCGCTGGATCGTACGTGAATCCGCATTTCTGGCATTGGTAATTTGCATTTGCCTTGGTTTCCGGCTTTTTCATAAAATAAAAACAAATGTTAAAAATAAAAGCCTTTCTAAACGCTGCAGCCATGAGGTCCACAATGCCCGCCAGCGAATTCCGCTTCTGCAGTCACGTGCTCCTTCTTCTCAATCGGCCCGATTGTCAAAACCTGCTCTGGCTTGCTTCCGTAACGATAAACAGTAATTCCTTTGCAGTTTAATTTATGCGCCAAAAGATACGCCTTTCTAACATCTTCCACAGCCGCTGTGTGCGGCAGATTGATTGTCTTTGAAACCGCGTTGTCTGTAAACTTTTGAAATGCGGCCTGCATCTTAACGTGCCACTCGGGTTTTATGTCGAGCGCAGTTACAAAAAGCCTGCGGATGTCAGCAGGAATATCGCCCATTCCTTGTATCGATCCGCGCTTTGCAATCTCGAGCATCAGCTCGCGCGAGTAAAATCCTTTTTGCTTTGCGATTTCTTCAAACTCAGAGTTTGTTTCAATCAACTGCGTGCCTTCAAGAACATTTCGCACGAATGAAACGGCGAACAGCGGCTCAATTCCGGATGAACAGCCAGCAATTATTGAAATCGTGCCAGTCGGCGCAATTGTTGTGGCAGCAACATTTCTTAGCTTTTTATAAGTTTTAGAAAGCTTGCTTCTCTTGAAATTCGGGAAGTCCCCGCGCTCTTTGGCCAGCTTTGCTGATGCCTCGTGAGCTTCATCACTAATAAATTCCATAAGTTTCTCCGCTGCCTTTACTGCATATTCAGAATCATATGGAATTCCCATGCGAATCAGCATTTCAGCAAAGCCCATCACGCCTAAGCCGATTCTGCGATTTGCTTTTGTTAATTTCTCAATTTCCGGCAGCGGATATTTATTTGCGTCGATAACATTATCAAGGAAGTGAACGGCAAGGCCAACTGCTTTTTGCAATTTGCCAAAATTTATTTTTCTGCCTTCGACAAATTTCGACAAATTAATAGAACCAAGATTACAAGATTCCCACGGCAGCAGAGGCTGCTCGCCGCACGGATTGGTTGATTCAATCTGCTCTGGCAGCGGATTGCTTGCGTTAATTTCATCAATAAAAATTAAACCTGGATCGCCAGTCTCCCATGCGTTATTACATATCAGATCAAAAATCTGCTTTGCGTTTGCCTTCGCGACTGGTTTTTTTGTCCGCGGATTTACTAAGTTGTATTCTTTGTTTTTCAAAACCGCTTGCATAAATTCTTCAGTTGCCGCAACAGATATATTGAAGTTTTTTAAAAAACTTGCATCACGTTTTGCAGTAATAAATTTTACAATATCTGGGTGTGTGCAGTGCAGTATTCCCATATTAGCACCGCGGCGCTTGCCGCCCTGCTTAATAACATCAGTTGTTGTGTCAAACACGCGCATAAATGTGACTGGCCCAGATGCAATCCCATGTGTTGAATGAACAACATCGCCTTCCGGCCTCAATCTTGAAAAACTGAAGCCTGTGCCGCCGCCGGACTGCTGTATGATGGCCTGCGCCTTGGCTGCATCAAAAATTGATGGGAGAGAATCTTCAACCGGAATCACAAAGCACGCGGACAGCTGGCCAAGCGGAGTGCCGGCATTCATCAACGTCGGCGAGTTTGGCATGAACTCGCGGCTCGCCATCATATTGTAAAACTTTTCCTCTGAATCTTTTACTTCCTTGTCAGATTTTTTGTAAAGCTTATCAGCTTTTGCGACTGCGTGTGCAACTCTGCGAAACATCTGCGAGGGCGTTTCCATGATTTTGCCTTCATTATTTTTCAACAAGTATCGCCTGCGCAGAACTTCAATAGCGTTGATTCCAAGTTTTAAATCGTCTTTCACTCCGAAAAATGTTTTTATTTCTCTTTGCTCGGCATGCTTCTGCCGATACAAAATGTAGGCTTTAGCAACATCTGCCAGATTGTTTTTGATTAAAGTTTTCTCAACCAGATTTTGTATATATTCCACGCCAGGCACGCGGCCCGGGAAGTCCTTTTCTAATTGCTTAATTACCTCGTCGGCCAATTTAGCCGCGGCTCGGCCATCCTTCCGCTTGACATCCAGAAAAGCTTTTTCTGCCGCCCGCACTATCTTCTGGGGCTGGAAGTTCTCAAGCCTGCCATCCCGTTTTCTGACAAACCGGATAGTTGAGCGAGAAATTGCCATACCATCTATAAGATACGCTTTTATATAAATCTAACTCACCACGTGAGTTAGAGGATTAGCTAAACCAGGTCCAGCTATAAGGTTTGCTTAATTGTATATAGAAATATATATATTATATATAGATTTATATATGTTAGAATGTATAAATTATTATTTGTTGTTTTCTTGGCCAACAATTTTTGTTTAGTTTAGCACGCATAAAATTTTAAATTGAGCTTGACTGCTGGCGCATGGTTGCCGCAAGATACTTAGGACGTAGGCCTCCCAACACAGAAAAGCATCCGATACCAATATTTAATACTGCTTCGGTGTCATGCTCTCCTGGCGTATTGACTAACTCCTCTATGCCAGTTATTCCGAAGCCAAGTGCGCCCAGTAAAAGACCGCGGCCTGCTGCAGCAATATTTCCGCGCGCCATCTCGAAGGCCCCATAACCAAAACCAGCTGCAAGGACTGCCGGGCCTGCTGCAGCATATAGCTGCCCATTAAATAGGCTTATTAGGGAACGAGCTATCCCTGTAACACTAATGCCCGCCAAAATCACGGCAGTAGCACGATATTTCATATAAAATCAATGAACTTTATATTTATAAATTTATTCCACATAAATTAATGCAATTAGATTTCAGTGATTCTATTTAATAACTTTTTCCTATCTCTCCCCGTCACATCTTTCCCCCACAGCACAAAAATCCGGTTGACTTTGTCCCAGAGTTTTTTCGGGACAATCTTCATTAGTTCCCTTTCAGTTTGTTCTGGAGTTTTTGTCTTCACAAGCCCGAGAACATTTGAGATGCGGTGGACGTGCGTGTCCACCGGGATTGCGTGTTGTTTGTGCACTTCCACGCGGACGATGTTTGCGGTCTTCCTTCCAACGCCGGGAATTTCTGTGAGCTTTTCAATTTCTTCAGGCACAATTCCACTGAAACGCGAGCGGAGCTTTGCTCCGCTGCGCCCAGCCGAACTTGTTCGGCTTGGGTTTTCTAAAATATATTTAGCAGCCGCAATTACATGTTTAGCTTTTGTTCTATTGTAGTTCAAGCTTTTGAAAATTTCCAAAACATCTTTGTAGTTTGCGCTTGCCAGCTCTTTCAGAGTTTTGTATTCCTCAAAAAGTTTCTCCGCGATCGGCAATGTCGTTTCATCCCGCGATTGCGCAGACATGATTGTTGCCACGAGTGTCTGCCAGCCCTCCGCCCACTCCTCCGCGGCCAGCCTTTTCTCAACAGCGCCGTACTTTTTCTCAGCTTTCTTAAAAATTTTTAAGAAACGCAAGCGAAGCTTAGCTTCGCTGCGCCCAGCCGATGTTGCAGCAGCAACACTAGCGGAACTCGTTCCGCTTTGACTTGTTCGCCTTGCGTATTTCCTTTTGTCCATCTGACTAACTAGCCACGAAACTTTTTAAACCTATTTCGCACTAACACGTGTCAAAAAGTTTTCTACCGCATCTTCTAAATTATGCGTTAATACTGGCAGATAAGTTATGACCGTGCCTGTGCCGGTTACACTTTGTTTAACAAGGCTGTAGTTTGGCGAGTTAAGTTTTTTGTACATATCCTGTGTTACGACAAGTCCGTATGCTACTTTAGTTCCGACGCTAAGCATTCTCGATAAATGAACTAAATTATATTCGTTAGGATTGATTTTCTTGCCAGACTTCGCTTCAAAAATAAAAATAGCATCGCGAGATACTAAGACTGCATCGAAGTCTGTCGCATCAACGCGTACGTTACGCGTATTAGTGCCGTAAAGTTTACATCCAAACCCGTTGATTGTAAAATTAAACGGAGCAAACAGCCCGGCGTCACTTTCTTGCAATTGCCTGGCGCCGTAATCATCTGCTATGCCACTCAATGCTGTGCCCATTAGATTCTCGAAAAGACGTGCGCGCAGCTGTTCCTTTGTTAATTTTCTTTTATGTAAGCTAAGTGTTTTGTGCTGTGCCGCACTAATATCTAACGTGCTACATATATTTGAAATTATTTCCTCAGTGCTGATGCTAGCATTTGTCCGCTTTAATTTTTCGCACAAATCTAAAAAGTCTTGTGTCTGTTCTAATTTCATTTCACTAACAGTCATGATAATACGATAGTAGAAAGGCTTAAAATACTTTAGGTTTACGCAACCTCAAACACTTTAAAAAGTATTTTATTTTTCCTTCGGGCCAGCCATAACAACACTTTTATACCCGCCACATTTAAAACTTTTCATGGCCGCGACATTAGCATACACACTGACATCTGTATTAATAGTATCACTAGTATCTCTGATTGGTGTGATTTATCTGAGTGTAAATGAAAAAACAGTAAAGCGCATATTGTTTTACATGGTCAGCTTTGCAGCAGGGGCATTGCTTGGCGCTGCATTCCTTGACCTGATGCCCGAGGCAGGCGGCGGAGCAGCTTATGCTTATGTGCTAGCAGGCCTTGTAGTCTTCTTCCTAATAGAAAATTTCCTGCACTGGCATCACATCCACCACGAGAAAAAAGAAGCACACTCATTCGCTTACATGAATCTGCTCGGGGATGGAGTGCATAATTTAATTGATGGCGCGATAATTGCCGGCGCTTACATCGCTTCCGTTCCGCTCGGTATCGTCACAACAATCGCTGTTGTGCTGCACGAGATTCCGCAGGAAATTGGCGACTTTGGCGTACTGTTGTACGGCGGATTTTCAAAAACTAGGGCGCTAACATTCAACTTCTTAACCGCGCTGACCGCGTTTATTGGCGCAGGCCTAGCCTACTACTTCTCAACCGCGGTCCAGAATTTTAACTCTTACTTAATTCCATTTGCAGCAGGCGGTTTCATTTACATTGCAACAGTGGATTTGTTGCCTGCCCTGCGCAGGGAAACAGAAAAAGATTTCCGTAAATCTGTTGCGCAGACGGTTTTTGTCATCCTTGGAATTGCGATGATCTGGGGGGCTGGCAAGCTAATTGTTTAGCTGCACTTGCTGTACCCACAGAACTGGCAGGTCGCGCACCCTTCCCCAAACTCTAAAATATTTCTGCAGTCCGGACACTCCGGCACTTCGCCTGTGTCTGCCACAGTACGTTTTGTTTTAACTTCCGCAGGCTTCTCTTCCTTAAATTCCTCGAGATTTGTCTGGCCTGCGTTAATGTGCTTCTTCAGGATTTTTGCTATTGCGTCAGGGATCGAGAAAACAATTCCATACTTGCTCATCGTCGGCATCGGGCCACGGATGCCCTCGATTTGCTTGATTATTATCTCTGGCGAAATTCCCGAGCGCAGCGAAAGAGAGGCAAGCCTGCAAATCGCTTCTGATTTTGCTGCAAGAACGCCCCCTGTTTTTCCGGTTGTTGCGAAAATTTCGAAAGGCCTGCCATCTGAATCATCATTTATAGTAACATACAAATTTCCATAACCGGTTTTTATTTTATATGTCTTGCCGGAAATTTCGTCGGGCCTCTCGCGCACAACAGTCTTCAGCCGGCCGCCTTCGATCTTAACTGGCTCTTCTGCTAACGTACCCTGCCTTGGCTTTTCTGTTTGCTTTGAAGACGAAAGCACCTGAAACGCCTTTGAACCATCTCTGTAAATCGTCAGGCCCTTCACGCCCTGCTTAAAGGCAAACCAGTACGCCTTGCGCACATCTTCAACAGTCGCGGAATTCGGCAGGTTGATTGTTTTGGAAACCGCGTTGTCCGTGTAGCGCTGGAACGCGGCCTGGTGCAATATATGGTACTCAACTGAAATATCATGCGCAGATGCAAAAACCTTCTGCAAATTTTCTGGTATCTCTGAAATTCCACGGACCGAGCCGTGGTTCTCAGCAATCTTTTTCCACAGCTCTTTTTCTTCTAAACCAAAGTAATTGTTTGTCTTGGCGACTTCCCCAAATAAGTTATTGTGCTCATAAAATGTATCATTATCGTCCGGCGTCCTGCTATCCTTCAAAGCATCAAGTCCTTTTGCATTATAACGCACGTACGCAATCGAGAAGAACGGCTCGATGCCAGCGCCCTGCAGGCCAGCAGCAATCGCAATCGTGCCAGTCGGCGCAATTGTTGTTCGGGCGCAGTTCCTGGGCCGCGCGGAGTTCCGGAAATACTTGCCGCTCTCATCGTAAATTGAATCCTTGAAATTTGAAAAAACGCCTCTCTCAGCTGCTAAATCTTCAGATGCCTTTAGCGATGTATTATTTATAAATTTCATCATTTCTTCCGCCAGCTGGACTGCTTGCTCAGAATCATAAGGCACGCCAAGTTTCACAAGCATCTCGGCCCAGCCCATCACGCCCAGGCCAATCCGCCTGTTACCTTTGGCCATTAATTCAATCTCCGGTATTGGATAGTTATTAACGTCTATTACATTGTCAAGGAATCTTGTGGCTAATTTAACAACATCACCAAGAAATTCATAATTTATTTCTCCTGCCTCAACAAATTTTGACAAATTAATTGAGCCGAGGTTGCATGGCTCATAAGGCAGGAGCGGCTGCTCGCCGCACGGGTTGGTGCTTTCTATCTCACCAAGCACTGGCGTCGGATTGGAACTTGAGGCGTTAATCCTGTCAATTACAACATACCCGGGATCGCCGGTTTCCCATGCGCACTGACACATCAAGTCAAATAATTCCTTGGCTTTTATGCGCCTTGCAACTTGCTTTGTTCTGGGATTTACAAGTTCTATTTCCTCATCGTCTTCAACTGACTGCATAAATTTCTCATCCACCGCGACTGAAATATTAAAATTTTCTAATTTTCCTGGCTCGCGCTTCATAGTAACAAAATCAAACACATCTGGGTGATAAACAAAAATAATTCCCATGTTAGCACCGCGGCGTGTGCCGCCCTGCTTGACTTGCTGTGTTACAGAGTCAATTATCCAGAGTGGCGAAAGCGGCCCCGACGCAATCCCTCTCGTACTCTTAACAGGATCGCCCTTGGGTCTGATGCGAGAAACCGCAAATCCGGTCCCACCCCCGCTTTGGTGAATTATTGCAGCATTTTTCGCGGCGTCCATCCAGCCTTCCATCGAATCTTCAATCGGCAGGACATAACATGCAGAAAGCTGCTGCAGCTCGCGGCCTGCGTTCATTAGTGTTGGAGAATTCGGAAGAAAATAAAAATTTGAAAGCAGCCAGTAAAATTTATCTTCCCAATATTTAACAAGGGCAGTTATGCTCATGTCTGTATCGGCCAGCTTGTGAGCATTATTCAGAAACCGCCACATATTTCTATGCCGTTCGTTATGGTCGTTTAGGCCATGGTGAAAAAGCAGCAGCTCGGTTGGCCTGCCGCTGCCAATATTTATCTTTTTGATATTGTGTGAAACCCCGTCAAACAATCTGTCGCGGTCTGTTTTTTGAAAGTATAGTATCTCTGTAAGTGCAATATTTTTTGCTATCCGCCTCAGCCAGATTTCCGGGCCAAGGTCGTCACGCAGATATTTATCCCTGATAACTTTATGCTGGTTTTCTGTCAGCATTATAGAGTCTTGTCCGCTATTAAAAACTAGTTTTTCCACAAAGCACCTCCAAATGCCAAGACGTGGAACGTGGACTAGCAAAAAACGATTTTAATTTATAAACATTTGTTCACTTCGGACAAATATTCACTTGAGAATATAATTATTCAATGACTTGGATCTCGATGTTAACATCCTGTGGTATCGAAACTCTCATCACAAGATGAAGAGCCCGCTCATCCGCAGCCAAGTCAATCAAACGTTTATGGATGCGCATCTCCCATCTGTCGTAAGTTTCAGAACCTTCGCCGTCCGGCGATTTGCGCGTAGAAATAACAAGTTTTTTTGTAGGCAAATTAATTGGCCCCCTAAAATCCACGCCCGTCTTTTTGGCTATGTCAACGAACTGGCCAACTATCTCGTTCAACTTCTTTATGTCTGTGCTGTATAGTTTAATACGTGCTTTAGGCATTTTATTCTTGCTTCCGGCGCAGTCGGTTCCGCTGAACTTGTTCAGCGATATTGGCATAGCCGTTAGTTGATTACCCGCGTGGGGGACAATCAGCTTACAGAAGGCTCAAAAAACTAGTTTAAAAGGTTTGCTATTGCACTGTTACGTATAAAGCTTTGCCCATTCTAAATGGTTCGCGCAGGGCAGCCTTTATTCCTTCATCAGTTTCTAATGGCGCCCAGTCAATTCCAAGGCGGCGCGGTGCAGCTGGCCAGCCAAGCGCATGCAGCGTTTTTTCGCCAAAGCGGTCCCCTGCAGCTTCTACTGTTGTAAATTCATAATCCCACATGCCGCCGCTATGGCCATACCGCGTTGCCAGATAATTTGCAGTCCTGCAGCCTTCTGTATTTGCTATGTGCGCCAGGACGCGCTGGTCTAAAGTTAATTTTGATTCGCCGCCTTTGAGCAGGCAACTGTCTATTGCAATTGTATCTGTTGGCCCGGTGGAAGTTACTAGTATGTCGCCCCTTAGAAAATGTTGCCAGCCGCTCGAAACCACTCGTGCAGGCTTGAGTTCGGCAGGCCTGCCATAAATTTGCAGGGCCAGATCATTCTGTATCTGCCTTATCTTTGGGTGCAGGCCTTTCACTCGTTCATACGCGGCTTCGACCTCGGGAGATTTTCTATGGGCGCTCAATATGCGCGGCATTAAACCAATGGTAGCAGTGCCAATACAGCTCTCCAAGTCGGCAAGCCCTACAAAAACATTTACGCCGTTGCCAGAAATATTAAATAAATTATCCAACGATGCCGCCCCGAAAGCCCCTGCAGCTAATCCAAAACCCCGCCCATCTGGAAGCCTGCCGCGAACAGCTCCGATTGTTTCATATGCCAGCCCAGCAGAAGCGATGGTGTGGACTGCTGCGCGGCCATAATTTCCTAAGAGTAAATTCATACCGGCCGAGCCTGCTGCGCCAATACTTATCGCCGCAGTAGCTATGCCGAGCGGTTTTATATATGGATTTTGAGCCATAAGCAACTGCAAACCACAAAGATTATAAATCTTTTGTTAAAGTGCGTCCGTAAACTATAAAAACGTCTGGCAGTAATTAAAACTATGGCTGAGATAAATATAGGCAAGGCGGACTTAAAGCCGGGGCAAAAGCGGCTGGCAAGTGCGAACGGAAAAAAACTCCTTGTCGCAAACGTGGCTGGCAAATACTATTGCATGGACGGCTTGTGCACACATGTGGGCGGCCCACTTTGGGATGGCATGCTGGACAAAAACATAATTACGTGCCCATGGCACAAGTGCCTTCGCTCTCCTCCGAAGCAGGATGAGAAAAGCTACAATGTAAAACAAAAAGGGAATGAGCTGTTTATAGAGATTTAGATATATATTTAAAACTTAACAAAAAACTTGTTCAAGTTATTTCTTATGCTGCGGGCACGCAGTCTTCAAGCCCAATCATTCTTGCATTTGGGTTTTGCCTGCCAAGATTCGGCACATTTACCCTTTCTGAATTTCTTATTTTGGCAAGCAGTCCGGACTGCAGAGACAGGGCAGTTACAACTATACATTTTTCTGATGGCAGCCTGAGTTCAACAATGTACGCTTTTAAACCATTGATTAAGCAATAAAATCTCTCCCTTTCTGCAACGTAAAAATTTCCCGCGCGGCCAAGCTCTCTTGCCAAACTATCGTTTGTGAAAAGCCTGCCGCTCTGCGTTGTTTCATCAAGCGCACCGGAGTCAACAAACTGCAATCGCTCGGCATATGTTTCAACAAAATGGCCGGTAAAATAAATCTGCCACATAAATAAAAACAAAAAGAGATTAGTTTAAGAAGTTTTCTAAAAATTTACTTCTTCACCAAGTCAATGCACATGCCGGCCGCAACCGTTCTTCCCATGTCCCTGATTGCAAACCTTGCCAGCTTCGGGTTTTCAGACTGCTTCTCGATGCACAGCGGCTGGAGTGGTTCAACAACAACTTCAGCAGCATCGCCGGTCTTCAAAAAGTCAGGCTTCTCCTGTGCTGTCTGGCCAGTCCTTGGGTCCAGCTTTCTTTTGATTTCTTTTATTTTGCATGAAACCTGTGCTGTGTGTACGTGGAATACCGGGCAGTAGCCTGCTGTAACAACGGTCGGATGGTTTAGTATCATTATTCTTGCAGTAAATTCCTTCGCAACTGTTGGCGGCGATTCCGGAGTTCCGATAACGTCGCCGCGCTTCATGTCTTCC
>JACOYC010000023.1 GCA_016182015.1 Nanobdellati archaeon
GAACGCGACAATGCCGATGGGAACAAGGGCAGTGCCAACAGGTGGTCCGCAAGTCATGACCTCGCTTACAAGCCAGGATGATGACTATAAGGACGGCGTGTTTATTGAGACAGACAAGAAAGCCTTGGGCTACTTCTACCAGTTTGACTCAGCAATAAACATATCCAAAGCGTCAACTTCAGAACCGCTGGCAATAAAGTTCTTGGGCAAGAACCTCAAGATAACAGCAGTTGCAGTTGGTGCCGCGACAAATGCAGAGACACAATTCACAGCCCGGGTTGGAGAGGAAGTTTTCCTGAATGTCGGCGACACTGTAACAATTGAAGGCAAGAAGGTTACCTTGAAGAACGTCGGTTCAGCCTCAACGAATCCGGTAATAGTGGACGTTGATGGTGTTGTTGAAACTGTAACAGGCACAGAGACTGTAAACGGCTTAGAGCTTAGTGTGTCAGACACGTTCTTTTCAGACGCGACAGGCGACAAGTTCGTTGTTCCTTGCGGAGCAGCATGGCACCGTGTCGGCTGCAAGAAAGAAGACCCTGACTGGGTATGGGACACAGCTAACCTGACAGCAAATGCGGCGACGGTCCTGACATCCGGAAGCGGGCCAGTATTGGGCATCTTGAGCAACTACATCATAAACGACAACTCAGACAACCCGATAACAGTCGGCGGAAAATACGACTTCCCATCCGGCGGATTTGCAGTCCAGTTCGACAAGCTGACAATACCTGATGACAGGTATGTAACAGTGACAGTAAGGTTTGACGGATCAGCAGATTTCAGCCAGGCAGGCGCGAGCTTCGCAGGCCAAACTTCAGAGCCATCGATTGCAATAGAAGCAGACAAGTCTGAAAGTTTGAAAGTTACAGCTGGCGGAACAAACAAGAAAGTTTCGCAAATCTGGCTAAGCCTGAACGACTCCACTGGTGGCGTAGCCGCTAGCAATAACATGACCGATGTGTTTTACAAAGACCCGGCAGACAACAAGGTAAAGCTGGCAGCAACATACAATGCATCTGCAGCAGGCAACAACGCAACCGGCGCATTCGCGCAGATTGAGTATGAGGACACGAAGTCCACAAATGTTGAACTGCGACTCTATGCGGCCGGAACAAACCAGTTTGCAACAGGTGTTGACCCATGGAACCTGTCGTTTAGTGTTGTGGACGACAACGCATATATAACTGCAGGAACAGACGACATATTTGTCTGGCTTGGAAACGACGCGACCGGCGAATTCGACACACTAGGTAGAACTGCAAACACCGAAGAAGCTGAAGAAGTCAGATGGAACGGCTCTGCAAGATTCGGTTCTACAAATGTGCTCATTGGAACAAAGGATGAAAACCACAGGACGCAATACGGAAATATCATCGTGGACCCAAAGAGCAACGGCGCATCAAACCGAGCTAAGTTCCGCATACCAGCAGATGTTGTAAGGGCAAAGGTATCACTGGTCGGCCCGGAGACAACTGTAACAACAAGCGGCGGAGCGGTGCAGGTCAGTTCAGTAGCTGGCGTCCCAGTAGCAAAGCTGGACACAGAAGTGACTGACAAGACAGCCTTCCACAGTATATTGGTCGGCGGTCCGGCAGTCAACAGACTGACAGCATCAGCGATGGGCAAGGCCTACCCAAGCACAGGCAGCGACTCTGGCGTGCCAGAGAATGCAGCTATGCTAAGGCTTGTCGAGAACGCGTTCGGTGGAACAAAGACAGCATTGATTGTTGCAGGGTGGAGCGCAAGCAACACAAGAGATGCATCAACAGTGCTGAAGGACTACATGTCCTACGCGGACAAGCTGAAGGGCAAAGACGTCACTGTTACCAGCTCGGCTGGAGTAATAACAGTGTCTGCTCCAAGCGTTGCGTAAGCCAAAAGCCGGGGAGAAATCTCCCCTTTCTTTTTTATTTTTAAAATTTATTTTAAACCAGAGAAAAGTTTAGTGAAACTTTTCTTGGCCAAGAAAATTTTTAAAGAAATTTTCTTTGGATTCGAAAAACCAACAACCAACAACAGAATAATCAATTACTAACGCAACCAATTACTAACAACTAATAACATAAGCATATATCAGTTACGTATTACATTGTGTATTACAGAAACCTTTAAATTTCTTTCTAATTCAAAAGAATGCGTGTTGGAATGGCAGACGAACAGCTAAGAGAGCAACCAAAGGATTTCATAAAACCGCTTGAACTGCAGAAGAAGCCATCAATCTGGCCGAAAATAATTGTTATCTGCATTGTTTTTTTCATGGTCGCGTGGGTTGTGGCAGGCTTCTCGACTGACATTTTCAGTGGCAAGGCGAAATTGCCAAAGAACGCCTTCCAGATAGGAGGCTATACATTTTACACCTTAGAAGATGGGACATTTGGCACTTACACTGCGATTGGCCAGCAGAAAATACCAATTGCATTCAGGCTTGACCCGCGGAAAGCCGGCGACATACCGTTTTTTGAAAGCGTGCTTGGCACCATTTTAAATTCCGAAAAGGTGTACATTACGTTTGACCCGGACAATCCAAAAGAGCGCGGCAAGCTGGCAGTCGCGGCTGCAGAAATTTCCAGAATTACCAGCTTATACCAGATAGAAACAACGGCAGCATTCACCCACGATACTAATCCGATAGAACCTAAAATCCCCATAAGAAGCTGCGGCAATGCAAAGGCAGGCGTTTCAATAATAGAGCTTAGGTTTTCTGATAGGATATACATTGGCGTTGATCAGTCAGACAATCGCTGCATCGTGGTAGAAGCGCCGACCGGCGATGATTTGATATTGGCTGCGGATAAGCTGGGTATGAATCTTGTCGGGATACGTGTTTAAACTATGGTTGGAAAAATAGCAAAGCGTATGTTTGTTGCCATGATTTTTACAGCGTTTATCTTTCTGCTGGGTTTTTATGCAAGCTCCGTGCTGGTTGAATCGAAGTTCGAGTCACTGCAGCGCGCGCAGGATGAGATTCAGATAGATACGGTCAGCCTTGAAATTGAGTCAAGCCTGCTGGCCGAAAATCCGTGTAATCTTGCGGGTCTTGAGGAGCTGGGCGCAAGACTTGGCGATCTTGGCCCGAAGCTTGACTACATGGAAAAACAGTCAAGAGCAAAAGATTTTGAAAATCTAAAGAAATACTATGCGCTGCTGGAGATTAAGCACTGGCTGGCAATCCAGAAAAGCAACCGCGAGTGCAATTCAAACTACACGCCGATACTCTATTTCTACTCAAATTCTGAATGCGATGGCTGCAGGCTGCAGGGCCCGCTGATACTTGAGCTAAAGGCGAAAAACCCGAAGACAATGGTATATTCATTTGATGTGAACTCGGGCTTGCCGGCCATAAAAATCCTAAAAGGAAATTATAAAATAACAATCGTGCCGACAATAATTATTGGAAATAAGAAGTACGAAGGCTACATGGGCAGCGCAGAGCTTGAAAATGCTACTGCCTATGCAAAATCTGGTTAATTATACTGTTCTTCCAGACTACGCCGCCGAATTTGAGTTCGCGCGCAAATAACTTTGCATAAATTGCAGCAAGCCACCAGAGTGCGAACAGCCATGTGTAAAAAAACACATAAAGAAAATATGGCAGGTAGAGTTTTTCTTCCCTGCCAGACCTGCTCCAGCCGAAATAAAGCATTATCGCGCCGAAGATGAGAAAACAGATTGCCAGCGCAGAAACTACACCCGGAGAATAAAACGGCAGAAGTGACAAGCTTGATTTTATGCCGGCCAAAAAATCGAAGTTGCTGGCATGAAAATTCAAAACGTTACGTATTACATCTGCCAGTATCCGCTTCGCTGAGTATGCAAACATCGCTATCGAAAAACCTATCGAGTAAAGCGCAAGCGGCAGTATAAACACGCCAAGCAGGCCATGCTCTGACGCCATAAGCCTGCGGTATTTTATTATGTTCTCGAAAAAGCCAAGATACCATCGCAGCCGCTGCCGCATTAATTGGGAAAAACCCTGCGGGGATGATGTGTAAACAACGCCATCCGGCGCGTTTTCTATTTTCAGGTGCTGGCTTTGTATGCGCAGCGCAACTTCCATATCTTCTGTTATGTTGTCTTCGTCAAAACCGCCGGTTTTTCGGAAATAATCCAGCCTATAAATTGTCATCGGGCCAGGCGCGACATGTATGCTGCCAAGAAACGCAAAAACCTTGCGCAGGAATATGCCATAAATATATTCTAGGCTCTGTACATGCTCCCAGATGTTTTTTGGTTTGTATACCTTAAGGGCAGGCGTTACAGCGACAACTTCGGAATCAGAAAAATAGGGCAGCATATTTAGCAGCACGTTGGGTGTAGCATAAGAATCGGAATCTATCGCCCCGAAAATATCGCCAGTCGCTTTTTTAAGCGCGAAATTTACCGCCCTTCCCTTGCCGCCTTCCTTAATGCTGTAAACTATAACACCATCCTTTTCAAACGCCCTTGCGATTTTTAGTGTGCCATCGTTTGAGTTGTTGTTTTCAACAACAATTATTTCAAGCCTGCCTTTTGGGTAGTTTATGTTGAGCAGCGATTTGATTGTGTTTGCAATTGTGTCAGCGGCGTTCCAGGCCGGCACAACAATCGTGACTCTTGGGAATTTTGCCATTTTTACAGGCCTGCTGGCAGGCTCTTCTTCAAGGAAGGTCAGAACGAAAAATACAGCCGCAAACATGCCAATAAACATACCAACATATACGCCCAACTCGATTAACATGACATGAAAGTATGGGATAAATTTAAAACTCTATCGCTCAGCAAAGCCAATAAAAAATTTACTTTAATTCTAACTAAATGTAAATACAACTCTATGCAGTACGCCAAGCGCTAGGACTACAATTATTGTAGCTATGAATGCTTGTTCAGTCATGTGTTTGAATTTTGAATTCAGCACATATTTTTCAAGCTCGTAAAACGCAAAGCCTGCCAGGCATACAAAAGCTGTTGCTAAATACGGCAGGCCAAGCTGTAGGTTGACAAGCTGCGTTATGAATCCCAAAAAAATTGCAATCGCCGCGCTGACAAATAACAGAGCCGCTTTTTTGTCTTTTGTTATGCCAGCATACGCACCATAGAGTCCGATGTAAATTGGAAGCGAGCCCGCAAATGCAAGCACACTCTTGTAAACTTTTGGCGCGGAAGAAATTGTGAAGTAGTTTGTGTACTTGCCAAAAAGAAAAATTGCCGCAGGCGTTATCTTGAAAAGCAAAAAAACTCCCAATATGCAGGCCGTGCTGGCCATTATAAATTTAAGCTCATCCTGTCCAACTTCCTTGTGTTTTAGTTTGATTAGTCCGATATAAATTAAGTATGCAGGTATTAACAGAAGGCTGTAAAAATGAATGAACGCAAAAACAACTGGTACAATAAGCGCAAGCCTCCAGTCAAAGTCCTTAACCCGCGAAAAGAAATAAAGGCTGGCGATGAAGAGCAGCACGCCCATAGTATGTGTAAGCTGCGCAGTTGTTTTCCAGGTGTAAATCTGGATTGGCACCATTAGAGCTGCGGAGAACAGGCCGGCTTTCACACTGCCGGTAATGCGCTCTGCGGTGATAAATACAAAAATAATAACTGCGGCGCCAGCAGCTATAGAAAAAACACCCTCCCAGAAATTTATTGCCGGCGGCGGAGATGCTATAAGCTCATAGGCGTTTAAGCCTAATGATAACGAAAGGAAGGCCAGCAGATACAGATAATCGCGGGCAGTCCGGCTTGTGCCATTGCTTTTTTCCATTAGAAAGATGATAATTTTGGTTTTATAAATGTTTAATTCTAAGACCCAAGGGGGCTCTGCCCCCTTCGTTCTTAGTCACTTCCAATCCCCCGATGCCATCTGCGATGGCATAAATTAACCACTCAAAACTTTTACTAATTCTGTTGCATATGCTCCCTTCGGCAGTTCAAAATTCAGTTTTAGCTTAAATTTCCCTGCGTTTAACTCATCTTTCTCAAGTTTTCCAAGTTTTAATTTCTTTGGCTTTATGATTGCGGCGCGGGCTGTCCCCTCAGACGCGAGTTCAGGCATCCGCGAACATCTGAATGAATCAAGCGTTAAGTTATCTGCGAATAATAACTTTTTAATTTCCTGCGAGAATTTATCTTTTCCTAATTTTGTTTTGAAACCCGGAACAGCGTAGGATTTTTTCAATTTCCGAAGCGGAACTTTAAGTTTCGCGCGGCCCAGCTGAATTTTGTTCAGCTTGGGTGTTTTTGAATTTGCAACTTTCTCCAAACCAGCATTCCACAAATAACTCTGGTACGCGTGCACATACATCCTCCGCGTTGGCTTTGGAATCTTTCGCAGCGCGCCCGCGAAGTCAGTTGGGACTTGGACAAGATGTTTTAGCACGGTTGTTTCAATCCCAAGGAATTTCGGGCAAGCTTGTAGCAGTGTATCCCAACTACTAAATTTCTTCTTGGCCAGCGCCCTAAACTTGCTTGCCTCGCCATTACCAGAGCCGAGCGAAGCTCGGCGAGGCGCAGCGAAGCTTGCTTCGCTTGCGTCCTTTTCTGAGTACGTCAGAAGATAGTAAACCGCATCCTTGAAATAGCCGCGCACGATCTCCCTGCCGATTAATGCGGAGTTCCCGCCGCCGAACCGCTGCTCGCCGAAATAATTGGGAAAGCCATCCTTATTTAATATTAAATACTGTTCTTTAATATTATTTATTTCGTTTCTGCTCAAATCCCGCAGCACAATCTCAAACCGGTTCCCAGTCAAATCGCCGAGCGCTAATCTCTCAGTAAACCCAAGAAAATGCAAAGCATTTTCTGGGCCCAGCCGAACTTTGTTCGGCTTGGGCTTTCCAACGATCTCGATCCCAATATCCTTCAGCCGTAAATTAGACAATCTTTCCGGCGGAATCTGAAACGCAGAAACCAATTGCTTTGTAACAGCGTTCGCGTCCTTGGTGCCGGCAAAGTGAAACCGCGCAAACGAAACATTCAGCGCCTTCGCAATCGCAAGTATCGCTCGGACGGTTGTGTAGTTTCTTTTATTTAGCCAGAAGTAAGTATGCTGGCCAGCAGCATCTGGTTTTGGCAGCTTGATTAATTCTTCAACTCTGAAATCTTCAGGAATTTGTTTTAGTTTCATCTTATTTTATAATTACTACTAATAAACAAGGCGTAATGTTTATAAGCTTTAGAATGCAAATAATTCCATGGAGAAGAAATATTTATTTTTGATTGTTATGGGTATGATATTATTGTTTGTACTTATGTCTACAGAAAAAGAAACAACATTTAGCGTAAACACAGTGAATAATGGATTACGCATGATTAAAGTTGATGTCACATTGCCGCTAAATGAAGATGAGGCATGCGAGGTAGCAAAAGCAGCAGCAACGGCATTTAGCAGTAGCCGAGAGTTTGAATGTGATGAAATTAGCAGACTGAGCAATACAGAAATTCAAGTAGCAGATGTTTCCATAGATGAAAATAATTTTGGAACAGCAACTGTGGCCAGCATAAATGAAAAAGATAGAACAATTAATTTTTACTCATCGCCATAAAATCTTCAGGGATTTGTTTTAGTTTCATCACGAGTAGTGTAATTCACGAATTAAAAACTTTGCTGGCAGAAAAAACAGCTTAACTCCAGATTTCAAAATATTAGTGTGCGTTTTGTTAATAACCTCTTATGCTGCGCACTTCAGCCGCAAATAATTCTGTGACTAATGCAAATTCTCTTTTAATCATTTTTTCGTTGGCTGACACTATGTTGCCTGCCAGCAGCATTAATTTTTGCCCCTCGCGCGCCATCTCATCCATCTTGGCCTGTGCACCGGATTTAGTTACTGCAAAACTGTGCAGGTCTGCTATAATTTCTTGTGTTTTCCGAAAAATTCTACTTAAAACAATATCTTCATGGCTCATACCAGAAAGGATTGTTTTGGCCTCCCTGGCCTCTAGATTCGCAACGGCCAGCAAACTTTTAATTTGGCTTTGGTTAAATGCCATGATAATAAATATGCTTGGCAGTTTAAAAATGTTTGTTCTATGAGCCAAACAATTTTATCACGCCTTCCGCTCCCAGAAATATAATAATTCCCGCCACAAAAATCCCTGCAGAAATAGCCACGAAGGATTTTTTCCAGTCCCACGGAACCGCGGAGGGGTTCCACCCCTCCCCAGTTGGACGCTCTTCCTGACCCTCCCCGATGCGATCTTCGATCGCATTATATACTAAACAATTTAATAATACCATTTGCACCCAGAAATACCAAAACACCCGCAACAATTATTCCTGCGGCAATCGCCACGAAGGATTTTTTCCAGTCCCAGCCCAGCACCTCCGAAATCAAAGTGCCAGTATAGCCGCCAGTCACAGGCAATGGCATAGCTACAAATGCGAATAGGGCCAGCTCTTTGTATAGCTCAAATTTGTTTTTGTTTTTTTGTATGTGGCTGTCCGCCGTTTTGTGAAATATCTTGAAAATAAATTCGCGCAGGTGGGCCTGCCTCAACACCCAGAAAACAACTGGAATCGCCAAAATATTTCCGGCCAGGCTTAATGGCAGCACAATCCAAGGGCTAAGGCCAGCCGCTATCCCGAATAAAATGGCGCCGCGGGCCTCGGAAATTGGTGCCATTGCCAGCCCGATTACAATAAAATACAACATTAAGTCAGCCATGCAAATACAATAATCAATATCTTTATAAATCCACCTTTTAAGCCCTTGCATGGATAGAAAGTGTGTATCGTGCAAGTCAAATGTAACGAATGACAGAGATGCAGCCAGCTTTCCCTGCCCATCCTGTCTGGAGCAAATAACACGGTGCGGGCACTGCAGGAAAACCGCAACACAGTACAAATGCAACTGTAAGTTTGAGGGGCCGTAATTATGGCAACAGTTGTAGCAAAGTTACGGGTAATGCCAACATCACCAGAAGCTGATTTGAAAAAATTAGAAATTTTTTGTAAGTCAAAAATAGAGGAGCTCAAGGCAAAATTCCACAGCGCAGTAATTGAAGCAATGGCCTTCGGATTAAAATCTTTGACAATAACATTATTCGGCGAGGAAGCAGAAGTAAATTTGGACAAAATCGAAGCCGCAATAAAAGAAAGCGCAGATGTTTCTTCAACCGAAGTTACGGATGTAAGACGGGCTGTTGGCTAGCCAGCCCTTTGCAGATATCTTATGAACGCGTCATTTTTCAAAATTTTTGCAACAACATCTGCGGGCGGATTTATTGTTTCTACAAATATGTGATAAAGAGAAGTTTCAGTATGGCTCCGGCCATAAATCTGTTTTGATGCCCGTTCTTCGTCCGCAAGCCGCGCATGAAGCTGGCCAGTGCTGCTGCCAGATCGGCTGGCCCGTACATCAATTGGCGCACTTACAAAAACCCCCAGATAATCAAGGCCAAGCTGCCTGCAAACCAAAGCAGAAAATCTTGCTTCAAGCAGCGTGTTATTGTTTTTTACGAAGCTGGCCTGCAGGGCATCCATAGCCATATTTTCTTCTTTTGTTCTTAGCCCATACCAGTCTTCAAACCCCAAGCTGCTGCCGGATATTTGGTGCATCGTCCGCCACATCTGGCCCGCATTAAATTTCTGGAAGTGGCAACCGCGATCGCTCAGAGCGTCGAAAAGCAGCTTAACAGTCGTGGACTTGCCTGCGCCTGGCAGGCCTGAAACTGCAATTACGCGATGGGCCATGTTATTGTAAAATTACCGGCATTAAAAAGTATTTCCATAGTTAAGCATTATTTCAAAAGTCTTAAAAGATTTTCTGTCAGTCATTTTTTTATGAAAGTTAATGTTTTTAGTGAAGTTAAAATACTTGAACAGGTTAGGCCTGGCGTATACAAGGCAAAAAAACTTGCTGACAGCACAGTGCTGAAATCGAAGGAAGTAATAAAACAGGCCAGCAGTGTCATTCTTGCTGCGCGGGCGTGCGATGGTATGTTTTATCGCGTTAATTCTGATCTGGCAGAAGCATTGTCAAAAAATACCAATTTACTAAGAAAAGGCTATGTTAGCGCGATCCCAGAAGAAGCACTTCCGCTTAACGGAATTCATGGTTCACGTTTTGTAATATTTCACCCAAAGAGCGCAACAGATCAGGCATTTCTTTTGGGCGATGTCCAAACCGCGCTGAGGCGGTTAGGGCGCTGTTGAAAGTCTCGGGTCCGTCATAACATATGTGACGGAACGCTCGCCCAAATCCGCGCGGAGCAAAGCTCCGCAGGGCCTCGCGAAAACAAGTTTTCGCGTTGTAGTGCTTCGCCCAAGATGACGCAAACAAGTTTGCGGACTTCGCTTTGCGAAGAGGCACTAATTCGGAGACTTCCCGAACCGAGTTTCCCTCGGAAAATATTTTTTATTACGGCTGCGAGTTTTTAATATCATGATGTGCTTTTATCAGTCTTTTGTGCGTATGCATCAGCCTTGCGGCGAAAATTCTGACAGACCTTTGTCCGACTCTCAGAAGCCTGCCGGCCAGCCGCTCTTCCTTTGCGAGCACTTCGAGTTCCTTTCCTTCCTTAAGTATTACAGATTCGTGAAGTGTTTTCTGGAGAATTTCAGAACCTTGGCCGAAATCCCTGAAGAGCGCAAACGCCCTGAATATAAGATAGAACGGGAAAACCGCCAGAATTTCAAGCCAGTAAAGTTTCACAAATTTTTTAACATCGTGAACTCTTTTGTATTTGAGAATCAGGTCAAAAACAAAAATAAAAACAATCGCTGCATCTGCTATAGTAACCCAAGGCTCGTACTTTTCAAAACCAAAAAACAGCTCGCCGATGATCAGGATTGCGAGAGCGATAACTGCGGGCGTGATGAGCACATCAACTAGTTTTTCAAAGTTTGCTATTTTAGCAGCCATTAATAATTATTTGTTTGTGCGTATATAACTTTAACTAATAACCATTAACTAAAGGAATTGCTAAAATATGATTCAAAACCTATAGTGTTTTAGCAATAAAACTTTATAACTCTCTGCGTGCAACCAAATTATATGGGCATTAACCTAAAAGATCTAGTGATAAAGCACCCGATTGAGCTTGCAGACCTGAAGGGAAAAAAGCTGGCAGTCGATGCGTTCAACGCGATTTTTCAGTTTCTCTCCAGCATCCGGCAGGCCGATGGTACTCCGCTGAAGGATTCGCACGGGAATGTGACTTCGCATCTTTCTGGATTGTTTTACAGGACTATAAATTTAATTGAAGCCGGAATAATGCCCTGCTTTGTGTTTGACGGGAAAGCGCCGGAGGAGAAGCAGGCCACACAGGAGGCCCGCGAAGCCGTCAGAGAGGGGGCGCGGCAAAAATATGCGGCTGCGCTGGAGAAGGGCGAGCTTGCAGAGGCAAAAAAATATGCTCAGCAGACTTCTAAACTAACTGGAGAGATGATTTCAGAATCAAAAGAGCTTTTAGATGCTATGGGCCTGCCATGGGTGCAGGCGATGTCGGAGGGCGAGGCGCAGTGCAGTTACATGGCAAAAAAAGGCCACGTCTGGGCTGCCGCGTCACAGGATTATGATTCTATTTTATACGGTGCAACGCGCCTCGTCAGGAACCTTTCGATCTCCGGAAAGAGAAAGATAGCAAACACCCTGAAGTTACAGAAAGTACAACTCGAAATGATTGATCTGTCAGAAACGCTGAACTATTTAGGCTTTGACATTGACTCCTTCATCAAGATGGCATTGCTGATTGGCACAGACTACAATCCCGGCGGTGTTTCTGGAATCGGGCCGAAGACCGCACTCAAAGTAATACGGGAGGGAAAGTTTGACGAGTACGCTGAGAAAATTCCTAGCTGGAAAAAGCTCTTTGACCTTTTCAAGAACCCGCTAGTCACAACGGACTACAAGCTGGACTGGAAAGCGCCCGACGAAAAAAAGCTGAAAGAAATTCTGGTGGACAGGCATGACTTCAAGGAAGACAGGATTGATGCTGCACTCAAGAGGATTGCTGGCAAGGAAGATGAGAGGAAGCAGAAGGGGTTGGGGGAGTTTTAAGCAGCAGTTTGACAAATTTCTTCTTCCAGTGCGCTAATTTCAGATTTTAAAGCCGTCCGCGCATCAAGCCGTGCCGCGCTGCGCCCACGCATGGACTCATTTACTTTATTAATAGCTTCGGCGCGCGGATAGGCTTGTTCTGCTTTTTTCATTGCGACTTCTAAAAGCTGTGCTGTTTCCTTCGTAAGCGCGCCGTCTTTTATGGCTTTTGCCAAAAGTTCGTCAATAGATTTGAACGACTCTGCGCTAAGCGAAAACCCACCCTCATTGGCGTAGACTTTCGAACAATCCCTTGACATATACGCAAGGTCATATATAATTTTTTCACTTCTTCTAAAAACTTTTATTCTGCCGAGTTCGGGCGACAATTCTTTAGCGCTGGCTTCGACTTGCGCTTCAAGGGTTGGGGTAAAAAAATCTAACCCAATAATAGCCGACAACGCCTCTCCAAATTTATGCGTTACTTCTTCGCGTGCATCGCACCATTCTGCAGAAAATTGCTGGTCCTCATGAAACAACTCATTGAGCCGCTCTTCTTTATCAATGATTGCCTTTTCTTTATCAGATAACTTATCGGCGCCCATGAGACTACATCCGAAAAGCTCTTTTTTTACTAAGTACGCGGCGCGCTTAATTTGTCTTGTATATTCATCCGCAGCATTCAGACCGGCACTAATGCCCCGTTCTAATTCTGTTCTCAGCAACTTCATATAATTCTGACGGGCGCTTGGGCTAACATTGATATTTTCCACTGCCTGCACGCTAAGCAGGCGCAGGCCCGCATTATTAAGCACGCTTTTCAAAAAGTCGTCGCTTGGCGAAGTTAGAGCTCTTACCAATCCTTGCTGGTCTTGGAAGTCTCTCACTTGTATGCCTTGCCTCTCGAGCATCAGTGCGAGATGTGCCCCGAAGGTTCTGCCATTCCCATCCCAAAACGGATGCAAAACCCGCGCGCCCCACAATTGCAAGAACAATTCTGCCTGTAGGGCACCATCAAAAGTTTTAGCTTCGCGCCTCAAATTATCATATTTTAAACACAGTGTTTCGTAAACTTTATCTAAGTCCGCAGATAGTCCTAGATAAAGTTCTGTGTCGTCCCTATCAAATAAGGCGGATGTATTTGATTCAAATGCGCAAGTGTGTGATGCAAAAACTAGCTCTTCAACCCCATTAATGCGCCGCGTCCCATAAGACCTTAAATTTCCAACCGGTTGCACGTCAAGATTAATTTTCGTATCCTTTTCGCACATACGCCTTAAGAAACGTTTGCGCTCCGCCAAATCCGTAATATTTGCAGCACGAAGTTCCTCTTTTGCACCATCTGGCCGATCTAACGTATATAGATGTGTTTCCATGCCCTCTTTCCAAGAATCTGGAAGAGAAAATGACGCGTAGTGGCCCGCCATAAGTATGTGCAATCGCTTAAGCTCGCTCGCTGCGGGTTGCTGCACTGCTAGTAAGTCTTGCAAGGAAGAAATATAACTGTGCCAGCCTTGCTCCTTGCCCCATGAAGGTATAATTTCCCCACGAGCTACAGCCTCGGCGTAAACGCCTTCTTGTGCAGATGATATTGCCATATTATAAATATTGACTTGATGCTTTATAAAGCTTTGCTTCTCAAGCGGAGTTGAGTGTGGTTAAGCCAAACTCCCGTAATCCCCATTTCTCATCAGCACTTTATCCACATCCTTCTCAGTAACCCTTGCCAGCCGCTTCTTGTAGGCCTTCAAGAACCTTTCCAGCTCTTTGTATAGCTTTTCTTTTAGTTCTGAGCTGAGGATTTTTCCCTTTTTGTAATTCTTTTCTAACCTGTCTGCCTCTTTCTGACTCAGGAAGTACGCGGTCAGGTATTGCAGCGCAACATCCTGCTCGGGAATTCCGCCGAGCTTTCTGTGCTCCGCCAGGCTTTGCCGGCCACCGGAGAACGCGCGCATCACTTTCTTTTTTATTGATGCTAAATTTTCATCCAAGAATATTGCTGAGTCTGGGCGGGACTTGGACATCTTCTTGCCGTCAATGCCCGGCAGCAGGACAGAGCAAACCTCTGCTGGCTTCGGCAGATTGAACTTCGCAGCAAGATCGCGGGAGATGCGGATGTATGGGTCCTGGTCCAAACCAACAGGGACTAAAACTTCCTTGTATCCGAGAACGAGCGGGAGAAGAATATGTGCTGATTGGACAACCGGGTAGAAAAACATCCCGCTGTTTGTATCATCACCATAGCCATAGACCGCTTTGATTGTCGAGCCAGTCACCTTCTTTGAAAGTTTTATCGCGAGGTTGTAGATGTTCGTAAAAATCTGGTCGATGTAGATGTGTGTCTTCTTCGGGTCAAATCCCAAGGCGAGCAGTTCTTTTACCAGATGCCTCGCATTTGCCAGCGCCTCTTTCTGCGTCTCAACCTTTCCAACCACATAAGACTCATCATCAGAGATCGGGATGAACGAGTGCACGCCATATTTTTTCTGGAAGAACAAGTGCACATCCAAAAATGATTTGTGCCCGAGATGAATTTTTGAGCTGGGGTTGAAACCGGAGATGATTGCGACTCGCTCGCCTTTTTTTAATTTAGATAAAAACAAATCTAAATCGCGGTGCGAGAACAGCAGGCCAGACTGGAAACCCCCGAAGGCGGGCAGGCCTTTCAGCTCAGCAGTGTGGCTAAGCCCGAAGTCTTTCATTAACTGCTTTTGTTCTGTATCGATTGGGAGTTTCATATTAAATGGGGTCACCAGGATTTGAACCAAGATCTACCGGTCTGGAGCCGGTCATTCTACCAGGTTGAACTATGACCCCTTACCTCCATTTAAGTCTTTGTAATGCTTTAAGAAATCTCCGATTACTTGTGTGCTTCTTCTATAGCCACCGATAACTCCGAAACAAAGTGTTTCGGAGGAATGGAAAAATCGAGCTACTCGTATCTCCCACCTCGATTTTTTCATAATCAACTCGCATCATACCTTTGCTTCAAAATTCAAGTTTAAAAACTTATCCCCAAATTTCTGGACAAGTTTGTAGACTGCATAAAAAATAAAGTATCCAGCAATCACATCTACAGTGTAATGTATTTTTATCAGCAAAATGTCAACTGCAATCAAGGCCGAAAACAGGAAAAGCAAATATCTCAGATTTTTATTTGTAGTAATCAGCGCAGCAACAAACGGCAGCGCAGCATGTGCTGACGGAAATAAGTCATTATCAAACTCAAAGCCGTCAAGCAATCTCGGCGGCCGGCCAGCGGGGGCTTCAAGCAAAGTAACAGAAAACATAAGAACCCGCAGCAAAAGCGCAAAGCCAAACACGTAATGATATTGTGCGAACTTTGCTGGCTCTTTAAACAAAAACCAGAAAAACAATAACAAAAGTATCAAAATAAAACCATATAAATAAAAGCCAATTGTCAGAGGGTTGTGCACAGTCGGCAATAAGTCTAGCACAAAATCTTTTGAAGGCTCGGCAGGAAATTTCTGTAAATATCTGCCAGCCAGAATCCAAAGAGCGATTGAAATCAATGTTAATAATAATGAAGCAGCAAATGCCTGTTTGTATTTCGTATTTTTTAAAAGCTCAAAAAGTTTTATCATTTTATTTTTACATCAAACACATATCGCCACATTCTTGGTGCGTACGAGCCGGCCTTCAGCACGCGCAGTATCTCAGCACGCCTGCCTTCTTTTTTAATAATTTTTTTAATCTTTTTCTCAGCCTCCTTCAGCTTGTCCTCGCGCACGAAGGCATAAAAATGTATTGTACAGTTTTTATTTGCATATCTTGCCGCCAGCTCGAAAAAATCCCAGCTTTTTTCCGGGAAAGGCATGATTATCCGGTCAAATTTTCCGCCAAGTTTTGGCAGGACTTTAGAAACATCGCCCAGAACAGGCGTTATAGCGAACCCGAGCCTGTTCAGCCGTATATTTTCCTCCATAAATTTAAACGCGTCTGGATTTACCTCAATTGCAGTTATTTGAACGCCCGGTTTTTTGCTGGCAATCACAAGCGCATACGGTCCAATGCCCGCAAACATAACTAGGATCTGTTCGCCATTTTTGACAAGGCCGGCCACGCGCTCACGCTCACGCGAACTCCTTGGCGAGAAATATGCTTTTTCCAGATCGGCGTGCATCGTTAGGCCCGCTTCCTTATGCAGTGTTTCCAGTCTTTTTTCCCCAGTCAATATCTCGTATTTCCGCAGCCTATATTCCTCGTCCGCAGAGCCAACCTTGCCCATTTTTCTTGCTACGACGCCGATGTATGGGAACGCGCGCTTAAACGCCCATGCTATGCTGACTGCCAGCCTGTCAAGCTTTGGCGGAATCTCTAGGATTGCAATGTCGCCGATAACATCATAGCTGCGCACAAGCTCGCCAATCTGTTCGTCCGTAAGTATGTTTTTAAGAAGGTGTTTTAAATCAGTCTGGTGCGGCGGAATTTTCTGCAGATTTTTTTCCTCAAACTTTGAGCCAGGAAATTTTTTCAGAAGAATATGCTTGTCAAACCTGCCAGAAATCGGCAGAATCAAATACATCTTCTCGGTCTTTCCGATTAGCCGCTCGGTGTCAAGCCAGCCCTTCTCCCGCAGGAACTGCTTGGCATCTTCACCGTGTATTTTTTTGACTTTAAGACAAACGACCATAAAATTCTTACTAAACGCAGATTTAAAACTTTAAGCCTGAAGGGCGGGCAACGCCATCTCCGCCCTTGCAAGCTCAGGCAGCAATTGCTCAGCCATACTAATCGAGTTATCAAGTTTTTGCAAAATAAATATTTTTGTCTTACTATTGGGCAGCCTTAGCAAAGCAGCCCTTAGCCTGCCGTCCTCGCTTTTGCCAACAGAAACAATAGATTTTAGTATGTTTGAAATTGCAAGAAATGCATTTCTTTTGACGTTAATGTTGATGTTCTTTTTTTCGGATTGGTATGCATTCATCGCCCGTTCAACAGATAAAAATAAATTTTGTGATGTTTGTACGTCTGCAAGGCTGAGCACACGCTTAATGCTACTGTCTTTTGATTCAGTTCTAAGAACATTTTTAAGCGCGTTGGTTAATTGTTTGAGCGCGGTGCCAAGCTCATAGTCTATTTTATCAATCGCGCGTGCAGTTTGCTCTTCCCAGGCAAGCCTCGTCTTTTCAGCTTCAAGCCGCTGAAGCTCAGCCCGCTCGCCTGCTGTTTCCCGTTCTTCCAGGGCAAGGAACTGCCCAAGCGTAGCAGCCTCCTGCTGTTCAGAAAATGCGCGCCTTCGTTCCTGCATCGCAGCTCGTTGTCCCACAACAGCCGTTTGTTTTACCATCCCCTTTTGTATCTGTCGCATGGCCAGCTGCCTTGTTTTTGCAGTAATTTTTATTGACATCTGGCCCTGTTTTTGCTGCTGAGCCAGCCTGTCTATAAATTGAAGCTCCCTTTGTTTTCTTTGCCCGTCCATTTGTGCCCGCTGCAGTTTTTGCTGCAGTCTTGGTATTTGTGCAGTCTGCCCGAGCTTCTGCGCTGCAGCCAGCTCATCAGAAATGTCCTTTATTTTTTTCT
>JACOYC010000024.1 GCA_016182015.1 Nanobdellati archaeon
TTCGCGATAAATTCTGAGAGATTGCAGAACCAGACAAGAACCACGCTGTCAGTTGGCAACCTGACAACAAGCAACCTTACACTGCAGGGCAACCTGACACACTATCTCGGCGGCGTGCTGATTAATTCAACTGGAGGTATAAACGCAAGTGCAGTCGGCTTCGGAACAATCCCGCAGGGAGTTTTAGACACACCAAGAAACTGGACAGCAGACCAGCAGTTCATTAACTTGAACATATCTGGGCACGTCAATATTACTGCCAGTGGAACAAATACGCTCGGCAGATATTTTTTTACATTATTTGGTAGTGGCGCAGGTGGCGAGATTCTTAGAGTGGATGATGTAAGTGCGCCTAGTGTACATATCCTCGGCGGCTTGAATATAACTAATAACTATGGCGGCGATAATGCTTTTAGAGTTGTTAGCACTGTTGGCACTTATAGCCCAATAATATTAGCAAACACAAACCTACGCTATCTGATTTTAGGCACGTTGGTAACATCAAGGGGCACATTAAATGTAACAAATATAACACATTCTGGTGGCTTGCTAGTTAATACCACTGGCGGCATCAACGCCTCTGCAGTAGGCTTCGGATTGATTCCAAATGGCGTATTAGACCAACCGCTCAATTGGTCAGGCGTACAGAGATTTACAAGCACACAAACATCAGATTTGAATGTTTCTGGAATGGTGAATATATCAGAAGGCGCAATTGTAAATAATTTCTTTAATATTTTTGCCGCGGGCGGCGTATCTTTACTTTCAGTTAGCGGCGGCGCATCAGATAGTATTAACATAGCTACTCGTTTCTTTAATATGAGTCCCAGTACAGGGGTGGACAGCGCATTCGCAATACGTTCAATACCAAGTGGCGGCGTGCGCAGGCTTATGTTTGGTTTAGATAATCGAGGGCCCGGTAAGATAAACATTGCTGCCGTGTTAAACATTTCTAATAACTTAACTTTTGGTGGTGCGGGTGGCGGTGTTGGTGGCGTTGGCACGATTTTATTGATAAATGACACTGGCGGCATAAACGCCTCTGCAGTTGGCTTTGGAACGCTGCCCAGCGGCATATTTGGTGCAACATCAATACCTGATGCTGCACTCAGCGCGAATGTTGCACTCTTAGCTTCTATTCAAACGTTTAGCAACAGAATGACAATAAATGGCGGGGCTACTGGCGGGCCAGACTTGTCACTAATAGCGCCTACCGGCGGCATAACACACGCACTTTCGGTTTTAACCAGCGGCAGCGTATCTGTTTTTAATATTACTGCGGCAGGCGAGCTTCAAATCCAAAACATAACACACTTTTCTAATAGGGCGATAATAATCAACAACACTGGTTTTGTCAACGCTTCAACAGTCGGCGCAGTCGGGGATGCAAAACTGCCAACTGGAGTCCTGCCGCTGTATGTGAACAGCTCAGCCACGCCAATGACGCAAGGGGCGATGATAAACATTGGAAATGCCATAACAACATCCTCAAGTGATTCGCAAGCGGCTTCGGAGGTTGTAGTAAATCTTAGCATAGGCTATACGTGCAGATTATGTTATACTGTTACTGTAACAGATAATAACGCATCAGGCGCATTAAGCGCAGCTAACCCGATTGTTGTTAAGCACCTAAATGCAAGTTCGTTCAATATAACTGCATTACTAAAAGGCGGCTTCAATATATCTTGGATGGCGATAGGATACTAGTTATGTTAGTTTAATGGAAATTACGTTAAAATGAAATGGTTAAGAAACGTTGCCTTGGCATTTGTAATATTAGCATTAGCCCAGCAGGCCTTTGCAGCCGTTGGCAGCTCATCCTCTTTTAATGTTACTGTTATCGAAGGCGCATCTGGCGGCGGCGCAGGCAGCTCATCCTCGTTCAATGTTTCAACAATAATAACATCTGCAGCCGTTGGCAGCTCTTCTTCCTTCAACGTAACGCTCGGTTATGTGTTCTCCGGCGGCGAAAAACCGCAGGAACAACCCCAACCGCAAACCGTGCCAGCCGCGGCTCCTGCGGCAGGCGGCGGGTCAGGCACAGGCTCGCCAACATCGCAAAGCACAACGCTGTCAGCAGTCAGCGCAGGCCAAAAAAACAAAATTGACATAACAAAGCTCGCAACAGGATTAAATTTAGTTGAGTTCGCGTTAACAGTGCCTGCGGAAGAAGTGAAGTTAACTTTTAATTTGGCGCCGGCAGATTCTATTAAAAGCCCAATTACATCTGGCGCGGTATTTTCGGCTGAGGAAGCGGTAGTCTACAAATATATTACTGTTGATACAAAAAACATAAATGAAGCCGCAATCAGCCCGCCAGTTTCTATGCACTTCCAGGTTGAGAAGCAGTGGCTTGCCGACAATAAAGTGCCGCAGGACAAGGTAAAAATGTACAGGCTCGAGTCCTCGTGGCGCGGCTTGCCAACAAAAATAGAAAGGCAGGACAGCAATTTTGTTTATTATGCCGCGGACTCGCCGGGCTTTTCAACCTTTGCAATTGTGGGTTTTGTCAGGCCAGCCCTTGCAAATGCGCCGGCCGTGATTCCAAAGCAGGCCAATGTCTGCGGAAATTTCCTGTGTGAGCAGCCAATAGAATCAGAATCAAGCTGTCCGCAGGACTGCGCACAGAAAGCCCTGCCATCTTTTCCAAGCCCGATTTATTTTAGGCTGTTTGCGGTTGTCATTGCCGCATTGGTTGTTGTGGCGGGCGCATGGCTGGCCGGCAATGCAAGAAAAGCGCCGGAGGGCGCAATCCGGACTTTTGTTGGTTCAGCGATTAAATCCGGTTATAGGCCAAAGAGCGCGCTGGATGAGTATGTGCACGCCGCATTAAGGGCCGGCTACAAGCCGGATAAGATTCACAAGAGGCTTATGCAGGCTGGCTGGCACAAAAAACTCACAACAGATACAATCAAGCGGATTAAGGCGCAGTACAAAAAACGTAAAATACGTTAAATAGCCTGATTGTAATTTGTAATCGGGCGTTTAACAACAGCTAACAGCCAACAACACGCGACTAACAAAAAAGGTAAGATTTAAATATGGGTGTGAGCGAAGTTATTACGAGGAAGGTAGGTATGAATCTGGCTACAAAAATAATATTGTTATTAGTAGCGACGCTTTCTTTCAGCGCGGTCTTGGCGATGCAGCCAATCACAGTCCCGATGGAAATCAGGAACAGCACCGGCGGTATTGCGAATGATACTTCGTTCGACATTAATTTTACCTTTTATGACAGGCCGACTGGCGGAGTTTTGTTGTTTAATCAAACACAAACACTTACAACAGACCGCTTTGGCAGGATTTTTGCGATTGTAAACACAACCGGCTTCAACGGCACCGCGCCAGTCTGGCTCGAGCTTAACGTGAGCAACATCACAATGTCGCCAAGGATGCAGCTCACCGCCGCCCTTTTCGCGATAAATTCTGAGAGATTGCAGAACCAGACAAGAACAGGCGGCCTGACTCTTGGCAACATTTCACTGCAGGGCAATCTCTCACATACTGTTGGTGGCTTGCTGATTAATAGAACCGGAGGAATAAACGCCTCAGCAGTCGGCTTCGGCACAATCCCACAGGGCGTTTTAGACGCGGCCAGATTTTGGACCGCCGCTCATGTGTTTGTTAATACTAATTTTACCGGCCCGGTAAATGTAACATCTAACACAGACACATTAGGAACATCTATATTTGCAGTTAGAAACCAATCAGGCGCCGCGTTGTTCAGAGTCGGGCTAGACACCACCGGCCGCAGTGCGATAAATTTCATGGCCGCATCAATCTTTAATATAACTATGCATAATAGCGGTGCTTTTGTGATACGAAAAGATGCCGAACCCATTTTAGATATTAGCTACCCGACAGGCTCAGGTTCAATAGTCTCGGTGGCAAGCACGTTTAACATCACTAATCTGACTGCTCGCGGGCCAGGGCCAACAGCCGTCCTTCTTATTAACGACACAGGCGGCATAAACGCGAGTGCAGTCGGCTTCGGCAGTATCCCGCAGGGAGTTTTGGACTTGGCAAGGATTTGGACAACAGCTCAAAATTTTACAAGAGCATACGCAGGCAATATAACTTTGAGCGGAGAATTAAATCACACAGTTGCAGGAACTTTGATAAACACAACTGGCGGCATCAACGCCTCATCAGTCGGTTTCGGAACGCTGCCCAGCGGAGTTCTACCTGGATCGGTTCCGCAGACAACAATCACTAATAACTGGACAACAGGCCAGCGGTTTGAAAATGTAAATGTTTCTGGTATGGTTAATGTAACACTTGGTGCTACAGGAACAAAACCACTTGTAGTATACCACAGCGATGGTGTAGAGCGATTCTCAGTAGAAACTGGCAACACACAGATTAATCTTGCGTCGGAAGTTAATATCACTCAAACAGGTATTCCTGCGTTGGCTGTACGGTCCGGCACGGGCACCCTTTATTTTATAGTTAACACATTTAGCGGCAACACGTCTGCGTTTGGCATATTCCACGCAGTTAACAACGCTTTCTTAGGGAATGCCACTTTAAAGGCGAACGGCATCCTGAATCACTCCACCGGCGGCTTGCTTGTAAATGAAACAGGAGGAATAAATGCAAGTGCAGTCGGTTTCGGCAGCATCCCGCTTGGTGTTTTCGGCAATCTATTAGCTGGTATAAATACATGGACAGCAGGGCAGATATTCGGGCAGGGGTTGAACACAAGCTACATAAACGTAACTGGAACAGCGGCAGATACAGCTGATTTGTTTGTTGTCCGCGGTGTGGTGGGCAACGTTCTTTTCAGAATATCAAATACTGGCTACATAACCACCAACGGCGGAACGCTGTCTGTCAGAAATCTAACTGCAAATAATCAGGCAGATGCGGTGTTAATCAATACAACAGGCGCAATCAACGCCTCCGCAATAGGTCAAATCACATCAGGCGGTTTATTACAAAAATCAGTAATACCTGTCTATGCAAATGGCACTGCAACGCCGCATATACAGGGCGGACTAATACAGTTCGGAAATGCCATAATACCAAGCCAGACTGATGTTGCAAATGCAGAGGGCAGGGTAAACATGAGCATTGCTTACAGCTGCCAGTGGTGTTATTCAGTTGCGGTCAATAGCATCAACGCGACAGCAGCAGGAGAATTTGGCACAGTTCGCATAAGAAGCTTTAACGCAAGCTCATTTGATGTTTTGATTACTGTAAAAGGCGGAATGAACATATCTTGGATTGCAGTAGGTTACTAATTTAAGTTAATTTAACGTAAATAAAAAAGGGCGTAAAATGAGATGGCAAAAAGAACGATAGCAGGTTTGTTTTTTGTTTTGATTTTAGTTGCTATGATTTCGGCGGTAAACGCAGAGCTGCTGACATCCGCAAGCATTAATATTACTGCCTTCCCGAACGTGTTTGGCGCGGGCATACTGGCAGATGCGAATCCAAAAGCAGAGTCAACAAGATTTAATGTAACCGCGTTTGTAACGCCCGGCGAAATTCTGACAAGTTTAGAGCGCAACGTTACCATTGGTTTTACATTATTCCCGCCAGTTATCGTTGAGCACCCAATCCCTGAGGCCCCGGCAGCAGCATCAACTACCGGGGGCCAGTCAGGCGCGGCAGCAGGTTCAGGTGGCGCAGGCGGTTTAGGTCTTATAGGCATACAGACAGCAGCAGTTTCAACAATAGCTGCAAGCGCACCGTCATCAGTAGCGTTTGCCCCGAATCCATCTCAGATAAGTAATCTCGAATTTGTGCTGGCAGAGCCGGCATCCAATGTTCAGGTTATAGTTGCTGAAGTAAAAGAGCTTGGCGTGCCTCCCGTCACAAACAGCATTCCAGGCACTGATACTGTTTACAAGCACATTCAAATAGAACTTAGAAATGTCAGGCCAGCTGCGGTTAAAGATGCAAAAGTGCATTTCAGCGTCGACCAATCGTGGCTGAGCGGGAAAGGCATAGCAAAAGAATCAGTCACGCTTTACAGGTATGAAAATGGCTGGAAGGCCTTGTCAACAAGCTTCGAGCGCGATGATGGCAAGGTCTCAAGGTATGTTGCAAAATCGCCGGGCTTTTCAACCTTTGCGATAGTCGGCAAGAAAGCTTCAGCCACAGCCGCATCTGTGCCAGTAATTGAGAAAGAAGGGCCAGCACAGCAGGAAGTGCAAAAAGGAACACAGCAAGAAGTAAAATCGGCGCCGGCGTTCCCGCAGTATACCATCGGCTGGCAGGCCGCGGCCGCCGCATCAGTAATATTTGTTATAATCGGAATTGTGCTGATGCAAACCATCAGGCACAAAAAGAGAAGGCGCTAAACTTTTAAGGCATTAGTCTTTCGGGATCGCGCGGGAATAGGACTGCTTCCCTTATGTTTTCAAGTTTCAAAATATATCTTATCAGCCGGTCAATGCCCAAGCCGAACCCGCCGTGCGGTGGCATGCCATACCGGAATGGCATTAAGTAGAACTCGAAATCTTTTGGGTTAAGGCCCTTTCCCTTGATTTGCTTTGTTAGAATATCGACGCGGTGCTCCCGCTGTCCACCAGAGGCCAGCTCCTCGCCTTCGTACTCAAAATCAAATCCCCTTGAGACCTCGCCATCAGTCATTATGTAAAACGGCTTTAGTCCAAATGGATATTTTGTTATAAAATAAGAATTTGTCTTGTATTTCTTTTTAACAAGTTCGCCAACTTTTTTTTCATCATCTGTGCCGATGTCATTCCCGAACTTCAGCTTGACGCTGATTGTTGAAAGTAATTTCAAACATTCTTCGTACGTAACGCGAGGGAACGGAAGTTTTGGAATTTCCAGCGCGGTGCCAAGTAATTCCAACTCCTTTTTACATTTTACTTTCAAATCTTTTAGCAGGAACACAAACCACTGCTCCAGAACTTTCAGCACGTCATCCTCGTCTTTGATAAACGCCATTTCAAAATCAAAATGCGTGAATTCAGTTAAGTGCCGCATAGTATGTGACTTCTCCGCTCGGAATGAAGGGCCGATCTCGAACACGCGGTCGAAGCCTGCGGCCAGCAGATATTGTTTGTAGAGCTGCTGGCTCTGGCTCAGGAAAACTTTTTTGCCGTAATAATCTGCCTGAAATAATGTTGCTCCGCCCTCGGTGCCTGCCGCGACAAGTTTTGGCGTTTGCATCTCGATGAATCCGTTGGCCAGCAAGAAGTCTCTAGTTGATGCATTGGCCTGCGAGCGTATTTTGAAAATAGCAAGATTTTTTGGGTTTTTCAAATCTAGCACGCGATAATCAAGGCGCTTGCTCAAATCCGTTTCAATCTTGCCAGACATATCAATCGGCAGCTTTGGCTCTGCCAGCGAGAGGACTTCAAAATCTTTTAGTTCCAGCTCGTTGCCGCCGGCCTTTGCCTTGGACTTCTGCACTTTGCCGGAAGCGATTATCACAGACTCGTTTGTTAATTTTGAAATTCTCCCAATTAGTTTGAAATCAGTTGAAACCAGCTGCAAATATCCCTCTCGGTCCCGCAGTTTGATAAAAGCAATCTTCCCGAGTGATTTGACTTCTGAGGCCCAGCCGGCCACAATTACCTGCGAGCCTGCCTTAGAGGACTGCACCTCTGCAGATAGTATTCTTTTATGCAAGTCGAGTGCCATGAATTTTTAATAAATCAAACGTTAATAAAGTTAACCATGCGAAGGTTTAAATTCTTTGTTGTTTACAGACAGGCATGGCTTTGCCTTTACCGCAAGATTTAGTCCGCCTAACTTATAGGGATGCCTGGCTGGCTGCCGGTGGCGCAAGGTTTGAAAAAACAGAACGCGGCTTGGAAAATATTTTGCACAATTTAGGATTTGATGAAGCTTCGCTTGTAGAAACTGCCGGCGATGCCCGCGATGTTCTCGCGCTGGCCGGCGCGTACGAACCAAACTCAATTTACGTGCAGGAGGCCAGCGATGTTTTCGGCGGCGGAAGATTTTTGTTTCCGATTCAGGTTTATCAGGAGCAAGAGAAAAAACCTGGTTTGCTAAAAAGGCTGCAAACAAATCACCCGTGGCTTTACAAGGGTTTCGTTGCAGCAGTTACTGTCGGGACCATGGGCTTGGCCGCGCTTGCAGGGTTTAGCGCGAAACCTGCTGAAGCGTACCATACAAATAGCCATAATTATATCTGGTTTGAAAACGCATTGCATAAAACAGAGCAGGACATAAATAACACTTTAAGCACTCCATTACCAGAATCCGATTTATGGATATTACGGAATGACGTTACTAATTTAAAGCCCAAGTTATCAGCTGTTTTAGATGTTGGTGATGCATGGGAAAGGCTAAACGCGACATTGCGCAAAATTTATGAAAATGAAACAAAGCTTGAAACGCAACCGGGCCAGCCACCAGCCGAACTAGAAAAAGACCCATTGGGTAAGTATCAAGCGTATATTAATCTTAAATTCGAGCTTTTTCCGGAGCTAAATCAAAGCATGAAAGGCATAGGCATGGTGCCTTCAGGCATTGAAGACTTTTCATCTGTTTTTGGAAATGATACTTATGCAGGCAGTTCTTTTGTAAAACTCTTTAACTGGGCTTCGCAGATGTACTGGGAGTACAGGGAGGTTGAAGGGACAAAAAGAACTGCTATCGAACAGTTTACTTTCGCAGATGATTTCGAAACAAATACGCCAAGCATAGATTACCCAAAGAATTGGAGTATAACTAAAGGAGCTGGTGGCGGCAGCTGGGGTGCGAGGGGCGGCACGGGGTTTGATAGCTTGGCCATGTTTTTGCAGTCAGACAATGCACTTGGTTGGGCCAGCGCAGAGAGCAAAATCAATTTCACTCTGAAAAACGGTCCCGTTTATGCTGAAGCGATGATAGCGTCCGATAATGCCGGTTCAAATCCGCGCGCAAGGCCGATACTTGCACTATATTATGATTGGGATAATCAAATAGTGCTAGAGCGTGGACTCAGAGGTGATGAGAACTTCAATGGTCAGGCTAAGACTTTTGAAGTCGTAAATAATAGTGGCTATGGCTACATGACGCCAGTCGATTTAGATTTTAAGACGTGGCATAAGGTTGCCATAAAAGCTACTAAAAATTATGCCCAACTAATCATCGACGGCAATAATATTTTTAACCATACAAATCCGAATCTAATACCATCTGATAAGCCATTAAGAGTAAAGTTTAGTATTTTAGGAGAGAGTGGTATTCCAAATCAATTGCTATTTATAGATAGTGTAAAGTTTTCTGGCTTTGACAAAGTAAGTTATCCAATGACAACTGTCAGCAACATCTCTGTGCTGGGCCAGCCGCCAGATACCCTAGCGCTAAAAGCGTATCTGCAAAATCTTTCCAAGACTGTTGATTTTTTTGACAAGTGGCTGGGCAATGCAAGCCTAAGGCAGGCAAGCCAGCAGGGCGGCTATTGGTCAGAGACTGCTAATAGATTTATGGGCAGGGATTTAGATGAGCTGCGCCATTTTGTTGCGGCGCTGGAAAATCCAGACACAAACATTCCTTACAGAGAGCCGGATGTCACGCCGCCGGAAATAATTAGCATTTCGGCACCGGATGTAAATTTTTCAGAGCCGGCGGAAATCAAGGTGGTTGCAACAGATATTGGCGTGCCGGATGATTTCGGTGTGGACAGGCTTTTGCTGCGGGTTATAAGTCCGGATGGATTGGAGGAGCGCATAATTGCAAAACCCGAAGAAAAAATAGTATTCCGCAACACAACACAACCAGGAACTTACAGAATTGAGGCGTTGGCGTATGACAGATCAAACAACACATCGCAGCTAAAATCCACATCGTTTAAGGTTCTTTTTGGTGATACCACATCGCCAACTCTCCACGGCATAAATCTAGAAGACAATTACGAGGTAGGTACAGAGATAAACGGAACAGTAAATGCAACAGATGACGGCCCTGCTTCCCTTAAAGGAATAAAACACACGCAAATAAAAATTGAAAGGCCAGATGGCTTAGAAGATATTGTATTCACAGACCAAAATGGCTCTTTCAGATATATTCCGGACATGGTAGGAAGGTATGAATTTAGATTTACCACATTTGATAAGAGCGGAAATCAAGGTTATCCTGTACTCGGAACCCATATCGATGTCTGGGAAGATAAAGCGCCGCCAGACATCACAAACATAACTTTCAAGAAGGAATTGCACGCTGGCGAACAGCAGGAATTTGCTGGATTGGCGCTGGATGATCTCACAGGAGTAGATGAAGTATATTTGCAAATACACAATAGAACTTCGCCGTCCCGCCCGCCAGGGACATTAGTTTACTCTGAAAAATTAAACATGACAGGCCAGCCTGGAGCTTTCAAATTCAATTTCCCAGTTAATGGATCTGGCAACTACACCGCAACACTTACTGCAAAAGATGGCCGCGGTAACTCAAAAGGGTCAGTGTACAAATTTGACGTATTGCCTGCCCTGCCTAACGATACTATTCTACCAACAATTGAAATATCTCAAAAGCCAAGCCGCATCTTGCCAAATACCGAATTTAACATAACATACTATGTTTCGGACAACGGCAACATCATAAAAACACTGCGCGTGCTTGTCGACGGACAAGTCAAGGAAGATTTGCAAAATATAACAATGGGCGCACTTATACCTGCAAGGACATTCAAACACATGCTGCCAGAGGGGCGGCACGAAATTACAATAGAAGCCTTCGACCCGTCAGGCAACCGCGCGGTTGAAAACCTAATATACGAAGTTTACGGCGACAAGCCGATAAAAACGACAACAACCCTACCGTGGTGGCCATTATTGCTTCTTGCCGGCGGAGCTGGAGTTGGCGGAGCTGCGGCATGGAGATTTTTGAGGAAACCATCGCCGCCGCCCATGACTGCGGCGCAACAGAGGTTAGTAATGCAAGCCCCTGCGGCGCCAGTTCGACCAACTACCCAACCACCAGTACAGATGCCTGCGCCGCAGCCGCAAATCCCAACAGCAGGCATAGAAGAATTATTTTACATAGCAAATGATGGCAGGCCATTAAGCTACAAAACGAGTGGCATGCCAAAGGAATCAGACATCATTAGTGGAATGTTTACGGCAGTCATAAGTTTTGTTAAAGATTCCGGCTGGCAAGGCACAATTGATGAAGTAACACTTGGCGGCAGGCGCATCATGATTGAACGCGGCAAAAGTTCTTACCTAGCCGCGGTCGTACAAGGGCAGGACGGCATTTTCATAAAACCAATATTAAAGCGCGGCATAGCAGATTTAGAGTCAGTATTTGATCCAACAACTTGGGATGGCGATAAAAACAAAGTTATTGAAAGAACAACACCATATCTAGATTCTATTTTAAAAGCAGCCCCCACAAGCGGCGTTAAATCAGAATATGTTGCGCCTGAAAGAATAATACTAACACCGCCTAAACCGAAGTCGTCAGAAACGCCGCCCGGAAAAATACAATTTACGAAAGAGGAATTACTGGCTTTGAAGAGTGCAATACCAACTTTAATCGATGTGCAAAAAAGGCTGGCCGAATTGGAAGCCAAATTAGCAACTGCAAATGCGCAGGAAAGAAAACAGATTGAAGAAGAAATTAATAAAACAAGGTTGCTGCTTGGCAAAACATCGGAAGGAGAGCTAGACAGTAAGGACAACGAATAGTCAATCAAACTCCAAGAACTTCTGGAACTTCTTGCTCTTCAGCTTCTTAATCGGCGCCCATGAGTGGCGGATGTATTTGGACAGCCTGTTCTCCCAGTGCGCTTTAACAAAGCCCATTGTAATTGGATCAGCAGGATAGCCAGAGCCAAAGTCCAGCCCGATTTCCTTGCGTATTTTCTCGACTTCGCGGTCACCTGTAACCTTTGCAAGTATAGATGCTGCGGAACATTCTGGGTGATTCACATCACATTTATGCTCTGCGTGGATGTCAACATCTTTTAGTTTTAGTTTTGCGCGAATAAGTTCTGCAAACTTTTCTGCCTTCGGCGAAGTTGGCGAGTCGACATAAACAATATCTGGCTTTAGGGCATCGATAATCTCAGCAGCCTTCTGCGCTTCAAGCAGGTTGATGTTCAGGCCGACCGCAGAACGTGAGTCCATCTCTTCTGGCATTATGATAATTTCTTTGTGCCCATCCGCGAGCTTAAGGATTTTGTCAAACATCTCCTCGCGCTGGCCAGGCGTGAGCAGCTTGGAGTCCTTCACACCGAGTTTTTTCAGCGCGGGCAGTTTGGATTCATCAAAAAGCGTGCCGGCAATCACCATCGGCCCGATCACAGGCCCGCGGCGTGCTTCGTCTATACCAAGGATTTTCATTTTAAGTAGCGCGGGTTGGATTTACGCCAGACAGAGTTTGTTTTGAAGCATACTCAGTTTGATTTGAACCAACGACCTTCGGGTGCCTCAAATTGTTGCGAAAATTGCTTCGCAATTTTTACACAAAAAACTGTTGCAGTTTTCTGTGTAGCTGAAATCTCCCGCAGGAGATTTCATCTATGAGCCCGACGAGCACTCCAAGCTGCTCTACCGCGCTGATTAAGAGCTGTAAAATTAGTTTAAAAGTCTATTGGAAAACGCACGTATTTAAACTTCATATTTTGGTGCGTTTACAATCCCTCTAACTTGCTTAAATAGCGAGTTGGAGTTATCTAAAGATTTTTCATTTTTACCAGGCCGGCAATCGACTGATGATAGGCTTGTGCGTTCTTTGTCAGCTTGCCATTTGTCACAAAAATTACCGGCAGCTTTTTGTTCTGGCCATTTGTATAAGCAACAGATAAGTCCGCCTCCGAAATTGTTTTTTTATCTCTGACAATAATAAGGAAGCGCATCGGCCCGATTGATGTCGGAATTGTAGCGGTTATGTCTGCATCCCTGCCTTTTTTCTTTAAATCCTTGCTTATTATATCTGCACGCCCGTCAACTAAAAATGCAAGTGCTTTCTCAACAAGCTGGCCATCGTGCGCGCGGGGCAGTATTTTTTTCCCGACTTCAGCAAGCAGATGGCTAACAGTATGTCTTACATCTTGTACCGGTTTTGCAAGCTGTTCTGCTATTGCTGGCTTGAACCGCTCAAGGAACTCTTGTTTTGTCTCACGGTCGAAACTGGTTCCGCTTTGCGCAGGCGGCGCTGTATTAGCAATCACGCGGACCACATTTGCCTGGCTTCGCTCCGCAGGCGCATTTACCGCAGGCATTTGTATTCGCTGCGCAGCACTAAGTTTTGCCTGCGCCTCTTTTGATTCTATCTCCGCAAGCCTGTCAGCAAAAGCCCTCTGCTTTGCAGCAACCTCGGGGCCCTGCGGAACATCTTTTGCAAACATTCTTGCTGTTTTCCTGCCAGTTTGCTGGAGTGCTATTATCCGCGCGTTTGCTACATTTTCCTGCCCATGAAGATGATAAATAAAAGAAGTCCCAATGCGTTCTTTTGTTTGTTTTATCTTGCCAGCTTCTACAAGCTGTGCTAAATACGCAGTAGCGAGGAAAGAATCTACACCGAGCTTTGAAGCAACTTCTACTGGCAGTACCGGGCCCTGCGCTCTGACAATGTCAAATGCTTTGTCTAAATTGTTTTGGGATTGTGGCATAATTTCGCATAAATTCTATGGATTTTAAGTTTTTGTATACTTAACGCAAAGCTACGCTTTGCGGAAAACACAACTTTAGTTGCGTTTAACGCCAGATTACTTCGTGGCTTACATTGCCCAGCAATGCGTCTGCAAGCTTTACGCCGCCAATCGCTTCTGGCAGGATTACAAAGTCCGCGCCGGCGTGCCTGAATTTCCGGATGAGTTTTGTATCGTTTATTCTTGCACCAATTCTTATGCCAGGGTTAAGTTCTTTGGCAGTCATTATCAGCAAAAGATTTTTTGAGTCATCCCCAAGTGTCGCAACAACGCCTTTTGCGAATTTTATATTTGCTTTGCCCATAATATGATCGTCGATAGAGCCTGTTTCTAAAACCAAAAATCCTTCAGCAAGCAGCTTATCAATTATATCCCTGTCTTTTTCCAAAAAAAGAACTTCCTCACCGCGCTGCCTGAGCCTCGCACCGACGTGTTTTCCAACACGGCCAGCCCCGCATACTATGTAGTGATCCCTTAATGTTGAGATTGCGCCTGCCATTTTAATCTCCTTGAAATATTCGCCGAACTTTCCTTCAACCGCGAGGCCAAAGGCAGTCCAGATCGCGAACCAGATAATTATTACGCCGAACACGCTTAAAAATGTATTGAGTACCTTTCCGCTGTCCGATAATTCGGCATGATTCTGGAAACCAAGGCTTTGTATTGTTAGGACGGCCGCGCCGGTTGGCGTTGCTCCCTCTGAGCTGGTAAATCCGACAAACCCGATTAAAAATATTAGTATAAGCATCGTGACAAGCGCAGCCATCTGTTTTGGCAGAATGTGCGGGCTGCTGTAAATTTTTGTAGCCATAATATATCACATAGCTATGAGTTTAAAAGTTTTTAAATGTTATAACTCTGTTTTACTTGTGCAGGGATACCCAAGCGGTCAAAGGGGATGCGCTCAAGTCCAAAGTGAAACGCATTGGCTTAGACAACACCGTTGGATATTCCAACAAAGTTGGAGCAATGCCTTCAGAGGTTCGAAATAGTACGAAAGTCCTCTTCCCTGCATTTAAAATATTAAATCCCGAAATGTTCCTTCAAGTCCTGTAAATTCCTCTGCAGATTCTTGAGGGCCTGCTCGTTCTTCGCTTCAAAATCATCCGGTTCTGCAATTACATCTTTTTTGAAGGCCAATATATCCGGCTCATGAAGCGCATATGTATGCTCTTTTAGCAGATGTTTGAATGAATCTTTTAGCATAAACTTTTCGAACTCCGCAATATCCTGCCGCAGCACGGCGATTGTTTTTTTTGCTGCAGCGATCGCAATATGTTTTTCTTTAATGTCTCTGAGCAGATCCGCGCCGCTCGCCATGCCGCGCCCAAAATTTTCAGATAATTTTGCAACATCCTGCTGCACTATAATTGGGTCGCGCAGCTGGACGAACTCAATATCCTGTGGCCGTACCATAAGTTTAGTGCAGAATATACATTTAAATACTTTTTCCAAGCTGTCTGAAGGTGCGTCCGTAGTCTAGGGACTGCTCGCCCAGTCCACATGCGGTGGGATTCGCTGGCGCGAACCCACTATGGCGAACGGTCAGATAATGGTCGGATACGAGCTTCCCAAGCTTGAGACCCGGGTTCAATTCTAAGACCCAAGGGGGCGCTGCCCCCTTAGTTCTTAGTCACTGCCCAAACCCCCGGTCGCATCGCTGCGCGATGCAACTAAGGGCGAGCAGAAAAGAAAATCCCGGCGGGCGCACTTCAAAAGGTTTAAATAGATTTTGATTTTGGAGATAGTTCAATGAACAACATTGAAAGAGAAATTTACGCAGGGCCAGCAGTTGGATTCTTTGATAAAGATAAGTTTATATCCGTGATGAAGCTCTTGCATGCACGAGGTGAAGGTGGGGCAGGCTCGATTACCACGTTTGAACTTGATGGTGTTAGAATCGAGTATTGCATAACTTATACGATGGGAAATCGGCCTAATCTGACGAACATAAAGCTGGCCGGCCCAAAACAGAAAGTCGACTGGCTTGAACAGATAATAGAAAACGAGAAGGATTTTTTTGGAAAAAATAAAAAGTAAAATTATCACAACCTTTATATATATCTTTGTATTTTATTCTTCGTGAAAAACTCATATAAATTTGGCCATGGGACGCATTTACAGAGTATTATATTCGAGATCGAAAGACGCAGTAACATATCGAAAAGTGCGCTGGCATCAGAATAGGGCAGCAGGAATAAAGGGTTTTGCAGCAATTGTTTTATTATCAATTGGAACGTTTATGCTGTTACCAACACCCGAAGATGTGATAGAAATCAGCGGGCTGGCAACACTTTTGTCAGGCCATTACAGCATTCCCGCAAGTAAAAGTTTTTATTATTCGTTGATTATAATAAAAGGCACAGCCGCGGCATTGGTTGTGCTGGCATCAATACTGGGCGGTTCATACATTCGGGATAAAATCAGGCAGAAAATAGACAGCCATCGCACTAGGATTGCTGATTGGATTAGGCCGAAGTAGTCAACATATTTATAAATCAATTTCTAAGAAATAATTTAAGGGCCGGTGGTCTAGTGGTACGCGCTGAAACTCTACGAGTTTCGCTGGTTTCATGCTGCGCACGAAATGACGTTCCCTTGACAACACAGCCCCTTTCTTTACAAAAGAAAGGGTCTCTGTGAAACCCCCAAAGAAAGTAGCGGCATCTAAAGATGCCGCGCAGGTGGGTTTGAAAGCAAAAGGGGAAAGGCCGCAGGTTCGATCCCTGCCCGGCCCACTTAATAATTCGAAGAAACAGTTTTAAAAATGTTATTACGCATCCCCGGGCCTTAGCAGCTTGCGGTTTAGCTCATCAATTTTTGCTTTTGATTCTGACAGCAGGGCGTTCCAGCCCTGGATTATTTCTGACTCGCGCTGTTTTATCGCTGAAATTTTGTCAAGATTATGACGCAAATCTTCGAGCTTTGTGTTCATGCTGTCCACCATGTGCATAATCTCTTTGTATTTGTCAATCTTCACGAAAACTGTTGCTGTTTCTGGAATGCCCATCGGTTTCTGGAATCTTGGCATCATCGGCAGGGGCATAGTTGCAGGCGATTGGGATTGCGGCAAAGGTGGCATAGCTTCCTCGTCCATCGGGAATTCCTGCTGCTCCATGCCCTCTTCCGGCAAAGGCGGCAGCGGCGGAAGTTCCGGCAGATCGTCTTCCTTCTTTTTCCTAAAGAAAAATGCCATACTAATTAAAACTAGGGAAACTTACTTAAATAACTTATTTACTTCTGGATACGGATAACTAAGTATTTTATAATTACTATATGTTGAGGCGGAAATGCGCTGGTCATTACTCGCTTTAGTCTTGCTGGCAATTCCTGCAGCAAATGCAATTGTGATAAATGAAATTATGTACAATTCTACTAATCAATTTGGTAGCGCAAACAACGAATGGTTCGAGATTTTTAACAACGATTCTGTCGCTTATGATTTAGCAGGCTGGAGCGTAACAGACCCAGCAGACAGCGTAATAAAAGGCACAAATTTTATTATCGAACCAAACAACTATTTAATAATAGCAAGATATACAAGTGAAGACGGCGGCTCGCCCTGCGAACAAAACTTCCCAGATCACGAAATTAATTTAAGTTTGGAGCAGACAAGCACAAACGAAATCACCGCGCACCTTGCGAATAACGGATTAAGCGATGAAAACATAGAATTTAATTTTTACATTGATGGAAATCTTTCCGGCTCAGATGCACTGGAGCTGGCCAGCTTTGACTCCGGCGATGTAACATTTGCCGCGGAAAATCTGACCGTCGGCGAGCACATCGCATTTGTTAATGTAACTTTCTCAGGCAACTCTGTTTCTGCGGAGTTGAATTTTTCAAACGCGCTGCCGAATGCAGATGTTTACCTTTCCATCAGCATCAATAAGGACACAAACGAATACTGGATTGATGCCTCGCCGCAGAATGCAACGTTAAACGCGGAGGTGTTTGTTGCGCCGGCCGGCCTGCGGGATGCAATAATTATCGGCGGCGAATTTCCGTTTGACGAAATTAACTGGGGCTGGGATACGTTCGCGATGATCGACGGTGAAATTGATTTTGGCGCATATGATTTGTGCGCGAACATTTTGTCGATTGGCAATTACAATGATACCAACTTGGAAAATAATTTTGTCTGCGAAAATTTTACACTTGAGCCGCCGGCTTCACAGACAAGAATGCGGATAAAAACATTTACTGAAAATGAAAACTATGATTTAAATGAAACAGTTTTCTGGAGCGCACAGCTATTTCCACTAGAGCCCGGGACGGTTGGCAATTTAACTATAAATCTGCAGAAAAGAAATTCGCGGGATTCAACCGAGCTTTTGAAAATTGAAAATTACAACATCTCAGAAAATATAATTTTATCAAGCAATTTCACAATTCCCGAAGATTGGATTGAGGGAATTTATAAAGTCCGAGCAAAGTTCAAATACTCTGAAAAATATCTTGACTCTCGCGATTCAGGTCAGTTCTGGCTTAATGGCCTGAAGGATATCGGGCCCGCGAACATAACATTCATAAAATATCCGAGCGCCCTGCAGTTTGGCTCGTTCGGCGCGATTTTTGTAAAATTCTACGCCGGCAATTATAATTACGACAAAATCCGGCTGCTTGCGTACGGCTCGCCAAGCCAGGTTCTCAGGGATTTGAATCAGGAAGGCCTGACAACATCAGATGTTTCCGACGCATTTGTGGCATTTGAAATTGATGGCGTAAAACGCGGGCAGGAAGTTTATGCTGCACTGCCGGCATTCACGCAGCAAAATTGTGATGCAAACTACCAGGATAAAGATTACAGAATACGAGTGCGCGCCTACATGCCCGCGCAGAATGGCTGGGCAGAAATAACGACATCAGATATGAGTGTTCTGATTTCAGGTAAAGACGTGCTATGTGTATCAGAAGCCAAAAAATCGGGCAGCAGCTCCGGGAGAAATACAGTATTGACTAAAAAACCAAAAGAAAAAAATAACGTACTTGAAGTTATACGCGCCCCAGACTCTGCCGGCCAGGGAAGCGTTTTTACTGCGGAAGTCAGGCTGACAAATAACCTAAATACAGCAGAATCTTTTGAAGTTTACAGCTACATATTCGAAAGCCATGAAATTCTGACGGAGGGCGGCTGGACCGGTAACTCACAGCTAATAAAACTGCTCGAGCCAAAGGAAAGCAAAACAATAAACCTTGATAATGTTGTCAAAGAAAATGCCAGCCTTGGCCAGCACACGTTTCGTATCAGAGCAAAGTTCGGCAAGTCGGCCGAGGATGCAGACAGCGAGATAGAAATAACTGCTGGCGGAGAGCAGGAGGCAGAGGCAGGCCTGCGGGTATTGGGCCACGGCAGGGAAGATATTCCAATCACATCGGCAGCGGTGTGGAGGACAGGCAAGGGTGGAAACATGAGCGTTGCAGTAATAATTTTTATTTTAGTCTTGATGGTTGTTGTGTTAGCGCTGATTAAAAGTAAGTAGTGCAGACAGCAATCCTTAATAACTTTTTGCTTTTGAGTTTGGCATGGAAAATCAAAATCTAAAGCCAAAAATCAAGGCAAGCATGATTGTTGAAATCGCAGGCAGCCCGCAGGAGCACATCAATTATGCGTTGAATTTGATGTCCGAACAGTTCTGCAAGGACATGACAGAAGTTAAAATACTAAACAAGAAAGTTACGCAGTCAGAAAAAATGCCGCAGTCCGAGCGCGTATTCTCGGGCTTTTGTGAGTTTGAGATTGAGGTGCCAGACCTGGCAGTTTTGTTTGTAATCTGCAAAGACTATCTGCCAAGTTCAGTTGAGATTTACGAGCCAGACAGCATTTTGTTTCACAGGGAGCATATGACCGAGATGTTTAACGACTTTGCCGCAAGGCTGCATGATTATGATGCAATGGCAAAAACGTTAACGCTGCAAAAGCGGTTTTTGCTTGAGGAAACGCAGAAATATATAACAGAAAAAAATATCGCGGCAGGCAAGCCAAAGGAAGATGCAGAGAAAGAGGCCAGTGAATTTGTAAAAAATATTTCTAGCCAGCTTGGTTTATGAGCGTAACATTTATGATGCGCTCATAGTATACCAGTAGTATACTCCGAGTATACTGGCAGTATATTACTCACCGCTAAGGCTAACAACCTTTACCTTGCTTCTGAATCCTTCGGATGTTATCTTGCATACTTCATCGAGGCTTAGGCCGACTTCATTGCATTTTATTGTTATGTCCGAGCCCTGCTTGTTTATCGAGCAGTAGTCAGGAATTATTGTTTTTACAGCATCCACGCCTCCGGAGAAGCCGACTGCCTTGCCGGCCCAGAAACCGAAGGCAAGCGAGATAAACATTACCACAACCACGGCGATTACAAGCTGCCACACCATCAGCTCAAACCTTACTTCTTTTTCGTCAGACATTTTTTTTACCCTCCTTAGATTCACTTTCCTTCTTGGATGTAATTACAACTTTTGACTGCAAAAATTTTAGTATGTTAAACTGGTCGGCAACATAGCGGACTTCGCGGCCCTCCTCCTCTTTTTTTACGAGGCCCTTCTCTTCAAGTTCTTTAACCTGTTTTGCAACAAAGCTCTTGTCAGTCTGCAGGGTTTGTGCCAGTTCTTTGTTTTTGTCTTTTCCAAGGAGGATTGCAGTTATGATTCTGAATGTCTGCGCGATGTTGCGCGCTTCGCGCTTGCTGACACCTAAATCTTTTAACTCAGATTCTGACTTGTCCAATAATTCTTGGGCGCTTATGGGTGCCTGCGCAGGTTCAGGCCCAGCTTTTTCTTTTGTTGGTTCTGTGATAGTAACTATCTCTCCAACTTCAACAGGCCTGTCAGGCGCCATGCTGATCTGCGGGCTTGCCTGCTCGCCTTTCTCTTTCTTCCCCCCAACCTTTGCCATTTACCTAAAACCAGACAACAGATAGGCTTTAATAATTTTAGTTACTGCTGTTAATACATGCTTCAGCCGAAAGTCCTGGTCTCCGCCCCCATTTCGGAGAAATATATGTATTGCTTTGATGCGTTTGTAAACGGGCTGAAAGCGATTGATTACCAAAACTTTGAAATAATTTTGATTGCTGATGATGTCCCGAAAGAAAACAAAATAAAAGAAAAAACAGAGATGCTGCTGAACAGACTGAAAAACGAAGGCTTCACGGTAGTTTTTATCCCATGGTTTGAAAAGGCGCGCGACAGGATTTGCGGAAGCCACAACAAAATGCGCGAGATTGTTTTGGAAAAAGATTTTGGCTATCTTTTGACTTTAGACATGGATACAATACCGCCGCCGGATGTGATTAAAAAACTGCTCAGCCACAAAAAAGGCGTTGTTTCCGGCCTGTATTTTGGCCAGCACGAGATTGATGGGCAGCTAATGCAGGTTCCGTTCGCATGGGTTTTCAAATCCAGAGAAAATTTTTGGGGAAGATTAAGGTATCTGATGCCGAATGAATTTTCATCCGGAAAATTAATCGAACTTGGCATGGCCGGCACCGGATGCGTGTTAGTTTCTAAAAAAATTCTGGAAAAAATAAAATTTCATTACGATTCAGGCATAGACGCCGCGGACGACCGCTGGTTTTTCTATGACTGCCACAGATTGGGGGTTCAGCCATATATAGATACAGATGTTATCTGCATGCATCACTGGCAGGCAAGGCCGTTTGACTGGTCGCAAATCAAAAAAGAAGGAAAGTTTTGATAGTAGTTTATTGTGAAGTGCAGGGTTTAAAACCCCGCAGTTTACTGCGCTTCACAATTCAAAAAATCGCCAATAAGGCGAGCACCGTAACCAGAGAAAAACTCCACGGAGTTTTTCTTGGTCAAGAAAACGCTCGTGCGTTTTCTCTGGAAACCACGGACTTTAGTCCGTGGATAGGTGCGAGTGGCGATTTTTTGTTATTCTTCTTCACCGGGCTTTGGCACCATGCCTTTGTGGACATGTATATTCAAAGTGCCAATGTGGACAGTTTCAGCCTGAATTACACGCTCTACTAAGTCGCTGTCAATTTCGCTGCCGCTTACAACTGCATCTTTTACATCAACTCTTTTTCCCGCGCGTTCTTCTGGAGCTCTCTGTCGTTCTGGCGGCGTTGGAGCTGGCTCGGCAGCTGCGCCTTGCGCCACTGGCCCTTGGACTTGTTCATCCAAAAGCTGCAGCGTTCTTCCTGGCCTCGTAACTGCAACACTATTCTCTGTGACTTGTACTTGCCTGCCCTGCCGCTCAAGTTCAACGCCTTCCCCAGAAATTGGCTGGGCGCTGGCCGGAGCATCAAGGCCGAGTATTCCAGACATGCCCGTTAAATCCACATTGCGCGCTGGCCACGTATCTCTTAGCTGTGCTGGGAATGCTATGCGCGCAGCCCTTCTTCCCGTAAGATATTGTTCGCGTAAACTTTGCGGCGTAGGTGCGCCTTCCATTAAAATTTCAAAATCATCGCTGTCTTCGCCGGCAGGTGTCCTTGCTCCTTCTGCCAGAAATTGTGCCGCTAAGCCCGCTGGCCGATTAGCCCTTCTCAAAAGCCTCCCGTATAGTGCTTCCCTTGACTGCTGGCCAGCATCAGCTAAAAATCTCGGAGCCTTGGGCATGCAGTCATGCCAGCTGCCGCCCAGTGTCTGCGTTAATTTCGCGCGCAGCTCATCAGGGGTTTTCGCCCTATATGTTAGTATTACGCCGTTTTTTCGGTTAACATCATAGGCAATTATATCCGGCCCCGCAAAAATCAGGCCAAGCATGTAAAACTCGCCGTTTCCCTTTTGGCCGGAAACTGTGCCTATGTGAAAACCCTCTTCTTCCAGTTTGTCATTAACATTTGGCACCATCACAAAAGCCCTTGCCTGATCGCTTAATTGAAGTGGCATGTCCTGCAGCATCTCTTCTATTCTTGAAACAGCACCAGCAGCCTTCATCTCCGGCGTCAGCGATAGCAGGAAGCCTTCCATTCTTGCATCGTAAAAGCTGCCGGGCCTTCTTGCGTGGCGCCGGTAAAAATCATCAAAGAATGAATCAGGCCTTCGGAATCTTTTTTGCGCAATGCGATCATAAACATATTGAGGTCGTCTTAGTGTCAAAAGTGGCGAACGCGGTTGTTGCCTGCTTTGCTCGGATTGCCCTCTTCTTATACCAAACATAGTAGTCACTTTAAAGTAACTTACAAAATCGTGTTTATAAAGTTTTTGTTTGTTTTTTGTAACACTCAAAAATCAAGAAATAATTATTTCAATATTACTAGAAACATTTATAAATACTATTCTTTTGGTTACCGCAAGGTGATGATATGGTTAGTGGAACTCCACCAGACAGAAGCCGAACCTTTGTTGAATCAAAGGCAGCAGGCAGGCAAAGATTAGACGCATTGTTGGAAATTTTACCGGGCACATTGGCAAGAAATGGTTTTGTTGTAGAAGCCTCGGCAACAGAGTTGTTTGACCGCGGCGTTACCTACCGCGCACTGTTAGACCGTGCATTAGCTTACACAACGCCGGCAGGCCGTGAAAACGAACCAGGTGAACGGGAACAGCTTGAACTGTCTTCGCTGTTGCAGAGAGAGCTGCCAACGCAGGCAGACAATAAAACTGCTGACAGAGTAGTAATCGGCCGCGACGGTTTAATAAACGAAGCTGGTGTTGTCGGATTATCTGTGCACCTTGATGCAAGCCTGAGAAATAATCTTGACCTCATTCAGGTAAGAACCTTGGGAAGTGGCCAGCAATACTACCACGTTGTTGCAAGATTCGCGAAGTCCGACCAGGGCGGAAAACAATAGGTGATGCAATTGCAGCCATGCCAGCAGGAATATGTCGTTTATACAGTATGCAGCAGAACAAGGGCAATTAGCCATACTGGAGAGCGGCATATTCCTTGTTGACGGCGGCGCGCCAGCGCTTCAAGCCGGCGAGGGTGACAGGCTGGAAAAAAGAGTAGATGGTTTTGTTTTGAGCTGGCCATTAAGGTCGGTTGATTTTAATTCTTTGTGGACTGCCCATGCGAGAGCAAACCAGCAGGCACTCGAGAAAAAAATAAATCTTGCTGCGAGTGAAGTAATACACAAGCCGCTGGATTTGGTAAAAGAGAGCAGGCTGTCCCTGGCATTAAAAATAGATGCTAGTTATGTGTCGCTGTTAAAAGAAATTCTTTTTAACTCTGGCGTGCATTTGACAAAAATTCCTGATAAGGGAGAGTCGCTTGATGTTGCAAGAACCCGCAGGCGCGAAGAATATCTTAACTATCTGGAAAACAGGCTTGGGACAGAGGCGGTGGAATTTGACCCCGCAAAACTGCGCAGTTTAGTGCAGAATTTCATAGACATAATGCGCGACAGGCCATTGAGCCAGTTTGATGCGGTAATGCGCAAAAAAATAAAACATGCAATCGGCAGCGGACCAGGCTTTTTAATTTCCGGCGGCGGCGCGCATGCCTTGAAGGCTGCGCCTGCGCCTGCGGACGTTTCTCTGTATATTAATGGCATAACTTATGTATTGGGAGAAGTGCTAGTACGGCCCGACATTGACAGCGTGTTTATAGATTATGCTGCTGAATTCGCAGAGGCGCAGGGCATTAAACGCGCAGCAGGCAGGGCCAGCGAGATTGACATTGGAGTGGACAGGCGCGAGCTTGGCATTTTAATGGCTGCGTTAAAAAAAGGAATAGGAAATGTAACACTTGACATGGGCGACTGGGGCGTCGTATTGAACGAAGGAACAATTACAGTTCATATAAATATTCCGGAATATGCGCTAAGAGACTGGAAAAGTTCTGCGAGGCGATGCTATCTCATGCCAGCCTGCAAGGTAGCTGTCCGCGCTTACCTCAACACTAAAAAAGCTGAGTGGGAGCTTACAGCGCCGTTTGCGCTAGGCGGCGCTCCAAATCCATTTGTTAACGGGCAAAGTATTTGCCTTGGCACAGCCAGCAGTAATCTTACCGTAGACCTGCCGCTATACCTGAGGATTGTAAAATACCTTTCTGAAGGCCACAAAATAATAACAACGGGGTATGGGCGCGGCGACTCTCACCCATACCATCGGCTGTCCAGCGTATCATCAAAGTTAATTCGCACCGAGGAAGAACTGCAAAAGGCAGGCATACCAATAACAAATGAGGTGAACTTATGATTGATAATTTTGCCGCAGTTGTAGAAAGCAGGATGAAGAGGCTGCGCGAATCCCCGCCGGAGGATCCTGTTCTTGCGTGGATACCCAAAAATGTGCGCCTCGGCGAAGGCGATTACAAAAAAGTACAAACAATCTGCAGGCTGATGCCAGAGGCATTTCCAGACATGGCTGGTTCGATAGAGTGGTATGGCTACGGAATAGCAGACCCTGACGAGCCGGATGTAACATTAGACACGTTGCTTTGGGAACAGGAGTGCAATCAGGTTCACACAGAGGTTCCGGGAAATAATGTTGCAATGGCCGCACAGCATGTTTCCACAGCGTACGGCGGCCGGCGCGTGGTAAACCAGTGGAAACACAGCCACAACAACATGAGCGCATTTTTTTCTGGCACAGATATCGCAAATGCAGCGAAGGGCCTGCACTCAGGATTTCACAACACTAAACGGGCATACCAGCTTCCGTATGAGTTCAAGCCTATTCGCGGCGAGCAGAAACTCGAAAGAGTCGAAGGCGCATGGAGGCTTACCGGCTCGATGTCATCGGACCCAGTCATTTCTATTCCGGAGGAGGATGTTCAGGGGCTCAGCCCGGAAAAAATCCAGCGGATGCTTAATCCCAGCATCCACGAAATCCTGGACGTAGGCTTCTATTCTTCCGTAGTTGTCACTAACCGCTTTGCCACAGATGCAAAAGAATACAAGGCAAGAATTGACTGGAAATGCTACAACACAATTCAAAATATCGAAAGAATTGGGAAGGGCAAGGAAGTTGAAATTGAGGTTGTTTACGGGGAAAAATACAAACTTGAAATAGACGAAAACGCGCTTCTCGAGCTTTTAAAAAAGACAATCAAGCCACCCTACGCGCCAATTTGGCGGAGAAGGGGCGCACATGAAGCCAGACGGGCGGATGGAAGCCTGCGAACAGCTGAGAGCGAGGGCGGTGATAGTGTGTGGGACTGGCTCGGCGTGCCGGCCGAGATTTTCGGAGGCGAGGCCATAGAATCAGTTGTGACTGTATTGGGCGAGGGCGTGCAGGCAGTCCGTGCAAAGCCAACTGCACAGGACGTAATGGAATTTTTAGTCAGAGTTATAGATTTTACGCAAAGGCAGCAGCATAACTATGACAGAATTTTCACCCTTCGCGACGCACTTAAAAATGCCGCAACCGAAGGCTCGGTGAGTTTAGAAAAAGGCAGGCAGGCAAGCCTTCTGGGGCGGCTAGGCGAACAGGCTTACGGCGGTTCTGAAAGCAGCATTTACAAAATTATTTTAAGCGATTCAGTCATCAGCGCGCTGCTGGCCTATGCAGAAACAAACCCAAGGTTTGCCGAACTTGTTGCAGACTTTCAGGGCAATACCTGGCACAAGATAGGCGCGTTAAATCGGTATAGAAAGCCAGTTGTAAACAAAAACGCAGAGCCAGAAATCAAGGATGAAAAACAGAAAAAAGATGGGGGCGATAAAAGTAATGGCGATGCAAAGCCGGGCGGGTGGATAACATAGTAACAAAAATAGCTTGCCCAACGGCTAATTGTGAGCGAACTGTATGCTCTGCGTGCAGAGTGCATGCTGGTCCGGATGATTTGGTGTGTAATTTCTGTCGCCAGGAATTCGAATCAGCAGGGCCGCAGCCGCAAGAAGATAATCAGAATGTATCGCAAAATCAAGCCGTCGAAGAAGATGGCGAAGATGATGACAATGACCCAGGCACAGCGCAAGGGAATGAGCATGACACGCCGGAAGCAACCGATCCGCGCATTCAGCCACCAGCCGCCCATCCAGAAGAAGCTCTCTCCCAGCCAGCCGAGATTGTTCCAGAAAGATACGACAGGCAGGCCAGAATCAGCGGGTGGAGCCAAAAAAAGCTGGAGAATACAGCTCTTACTATTATTGGTTACAATACATTTTCAGAATATCTTGCGCTTTCAGCGTCAGCTCTTGGAATAAAAAGTGTTTGTATCATAGCCACGCCGCAGGATTTGCAGGGTGCTGAAGCTCCTATGCTGGCCCTGTCGAATGCACAGACAAGGGCAGGGCGGCTGGAAGAGATGATGAAAAAGGTTGGCGGTGCAGGCCTCGAGTGTATAGTTGCCAGCATGACTTCCGGGCCAGATAAGTTTTTTCTGTCTGGCTCTTCCGCTGTTGTTGATGTGACTGGCAGGCATGAGTCCCGCGCGTTAGCATTGGATGCTGGAAACGAAGGAGCTAAAAATCATACAGAGTTGGTGCACTTTTACGAAGGCGGGTTTTTGATGCTGAGCCATCGCGATAATCTGAATCCGCTCTACGGCAAGCAGGCTGTCCAGCCGGATATAATCAACGCAATGCTCGCTGCCGGCGTTACGCTGTCCGAAGTCGCTAAATCTGCTGCTTTTGAAAAATGTGAAAAGAAAGAGACAGTGGCATACGGATTTTCAAACATTAAAAAAAGTAATGAAGCTTATACTCAGTACAAAGTCCTGCTGATTGGCGCGGGCGCACTCGGAAATTTTGTCGGGCAGGGGCTTGCCGCATTGGGATTTAATTTGGTTGACATTCTGGACTTCGACACAATTGAGACAACAAATCTGAACAGGCAGATGCTTTTTTACGAGTCAGTTGGCCAGCAGAAGGCAAAAGTTCTGGCAGAAAGGTGCGCGGCAATGCGCGGCCCGGATGCAAAGTATGAAAGCATAACAGAAAAATTCGACGAAAATTTCGACATTAAAGAATATGATTTAGTGATAGATTGTGTTGATAATTTTGCAGCGCGCGCGCTGATTTCCAAAAAGTGCGTTGAGGAAAAAATTCCGCTGGTCAGCGCAGGCACAAGCTACAATTCCGGCCAGGCGACAGTCTATCTCCCGGGAAAAACAAGATGTGCAGACCACGCGCTGGGCTGGAGTTCGCAGGCAGAGCGGGAAGCGGAACAGCAGGCCAGAATGATTCGCGAGGGCGGATGCCTGATGCAGCCAAACCCCGCGGTGATAATGAGCAATCAGGTGATGGCCGCGATAATGCTGAACATGGCAAGGCAGGTATTCCACCCAGACAAATTTGGCGAGCCTGCCAGCGGTTATATGATGTATCGCGCAGACAGCCCAAACAGATTCGGCTGGGTTGGCCTGGAGCTCTGTAAGGATTAACATGACAAGCTTGCTGAAAGATTTTCTGACAGAGCGTAGCAAAAGAACACAGGAAGAGGAAAAGCAGCTTTTAATTCCTAATATAGATTTGCTGTCAACGCTTGCCGGCCTCGCAGAGGCAGAGCGGGAGAGAAAGAATGGCAGCTACAATGATTCGCCTTTTTCTGAAGGAGATTATGCAGAACATTTGTCAGGTTGCGAATTAGAAGCGATGCAAAATATAAAGATTAGTGTTTTTCCGCGCGCATCGCTGCCAAATATAAACCCGGCCGAGTTTTACCTTACGCAGTTTCTGCCGCACGAGACTGGGGCGTGGGTGCTGGCTGTGCAGACGCTTGCAAAATTTCGGGCGAATATGAGCGTTGCAGAGCCTTTGCTGAAACACTATTTGAAATTCTGCAATTTAGGTAATTTTGCGGATGCAGTTTACCTTGTTATGATGGCCAGCCGCGGCTACAACGTCCCGCAGCTTGAAGCAGTGCCGCGCGATGTAACAAAATATTTAGTTGTGCGCGAGGAAATTCTAAAACTCGAGCAGGAAAAAAAACAGCTTGAGGAAAAAATAGCAGATGCAGAAAAAGATTTGAACCAGAGGGTTGTGAAAGAAGTTATTAAAATAGTGGATGGCCTCGGCAGGCCCAAGGACTTGGAGCAGGCATGGGCAGGATTACGGGACGCGCCCATTACAGATGTAGTGGCTGCGATAAAACAACTTGAATCATACCTGCAATCTTATGCTTCCTCAATTAAATCAGAGAGCGACCGTGCAGTCCATGAGATAGAGGCGATGCTCGGCGAATTTAAGGACAGGGTTCCGGATGCCGGCCGCAGGATTTCATTTTTGCTTGGCGGGCCAAAACCGCGTGAAGAAAACACAAAAGACATGAAGGAGCTTGCAAAAATAATGTTCGAGCGCGCCATCGTGGAAGGAGAGGCTGGCATTAGCGGCCTGAGGGATTTGCTAATCGGCCAGAGAGCACTTCAGGTCGGGGATGAAGTTGCAATTGTCAAAGCACTGGGCGAAGGAAGTTGTGGCAACCCGAACTGCAACACTCACCCGGGCAATTATTTCTGGGGCGGATCTACATCACGCGTCGCCGCTGGAACGCACGGCAGGATAACAAAAATATACAAAGAGGGAAGCGACACCTGCATAGAGCTTGATTTGGGCGACAGAAGCAAAGGTAAAAAAGGAATTTGGTCTGTCCACCCGGATGAAGTTGGGCTTGCCGGCGGAATCAAAAAGCTGTTTTTGGATGCAGCCATTGGATTAAGGCTGAACAGCGAGGCATCACAAAAGGGATTGGACCGCGATCAGCTTTACCGTGAAAATGATATTGCACTGGACACGCTCAAGTTATTGCGGGAAGCGATACCAGCACTCATTTACAGAAAATGCAGTGAAGGGCATTCAGGCAAAATTCAGGACTTTGCAAAAAATCAAGTTATATTCATGATACTTAACAACTACAAACTCAGCAGGGAATATTACGATCGTTTTGTGGCCGGCAAGCAGGCGACAGTCCTAAAACAACTGGAAGAAAGATTACTGTCCGAGCTGCAGACAGGTCTGCCCGCAAACAGGCGAAGAGTGGGCGAGCTGGCAGGCCTGCTGGAAAACTGCAATAAATATGTAAAACAGTTTGAGGCTTAAGAAAAAAACCTTACAAGCTTCAGAATCTTCTGGTCCCACGGAACTTTGTGCGTTGTGCCGATCTTGCCTTCATACTCAGGCCAGTGCTGCAAATACCATTTATAATTTTCGACAAGCGTTTCCGAGTTGGATTTTTTCGGTTTCCAGCCGAGAATTTTTTCCGCCTTTGAAACCTCAACAAAAGAGTCCTTGTCCATTGTCTCATACTGCCACTGCACGAGCGGGGAGAGTTTTGTTACCTCAAGAAACCTGAGCAGCATTTTTGCAGGCCTGGCCGGCAGATGAACCAGCCTTGCGCCGGTCTTGGCATAGTCAAGAACGTCCTGCAGGTCTTCATCCAAAGTCTGGAATTTTGTTGCGCCGATGTTAAATTCTGTATTAGATTTTTCGGAGAGCGAGGCAAGCCAGATAGCATTTATCAGGTCTGAAACTGAGAGCAGCTGGTATCTGTTCTTTCCGCTGCCAATTATATAGATTTTTTTTCCGCGCCTCATCCAGTCAAATAAAATCTGGAACACGCCAAGCCGTTCAGGGCCAAGGAAGGTTTTTGGCCGGATGATTGAGATGAACAGGCCCTTCTTGCGGAACTCGCGGCAGACGCCTTCCGCTTCCCACTTTGTTTCCCCGTACGGGCCGAGTGGTTTGATTTCAGAGGTTTCAAAAATCGGGTGGAATTTCGGAACGCCATAAACTGCGGTCGTAGATATGTGGATTACTTTTTTTACTTTGTTGTTCAGGCTGGCCTGCAGGACAGCTCGTGTGCCGCCGACATTCGTGCTTTTTATTTTTTCGCGCGAGGCAATTATCGGAAGCGATGCCGCGGCGTGAATTACAACATCCACGCCTTCCGCAGCCTTCTCCATAAAATCAGAATTGCGGACATCGCCCTGCATGAACTCAACTTTTCCAATCAGATTTTCATTTTCCAGAGGATTAATGTCAGCCAGCCGTACATTTACGCCCTTGGCCAGCAGGAAAATTCCCAGGTGGTTTCCGAGAAAGCCGGAGCCGCCAGTGATTAAGTACGTCTGTTTTTCCATGCCAGCAACAAAACAGAAACATATTTAAGATTTTGTATTGGCCAAAATAAACGGCACAAAGTTTAATAACCTAAAAAGCATGATATAGCTATGGAAGGCAGGCTTGCAAAATTGGATTTTTCCATGGTTTTAAGACTAATTGGCGCAGTGTTGTCTTCAATCGGATTTTTTCTGACAGCACTTAAGCAGCCAGTGCTTGGCGCAATATTTATTGGCTTTGGCGGCGTAATGCTGGCATTGGGGAGCGGGCAATAATGGTGGCGGAATTTATATCTTCAGTGTTATTTTCAATTGCAATTTTTATTGCGGCCATTAAGAAGAATGTGTTAGCAGCAATAGCAATCATAGTTATGGCACTAGGGTTTCTCACTTTGTTGCGGTTTGTTTAATTTTGCAGATAAACCCAAAATAAAAATTTAATGTAAATTACGTTAATAACTGCAGTTATGAAACTAACAACCAACAACCAGAGACCGAAACCTATATATATGTAGATATAATTGTCAGCTTGAGGTAAACACAACGCAAACTTCGTTCCTCGTTCGCGGGGTTTCATTTTGCGTTGCAAAATAAAATGGCTAAACTTAATTTAGGCATATGGCTTTTAGCAGCAATAGTTGTATTTGGCGTGGTTGCAGTTGTGGGCAGCGATGCAACTGGCGCGCTGACTTTGATTAAAAAGGGAAGCGGATCAGGCAGCAGCTTTGGCGGCTCTGGCTTGGCTGGCGGTTGTTACTCAAACTCTGACTGCCCGGCAAATTACCACTGCGAGTTCACGAGCGGCGGAAAAGGAAGGTGTGCACAAAATGCAGCCTCAACTTGCACAGACACAGATGGCGGATCTGACACCAGCAAGCAGGGCACCTGCACAGACAGTAAAGGCTCATATACAGATGTTTGCCGCGGTGCGGAAACTGGCACAGGCCAACTTATGTACGAGCAAGCCTGTTCGTCATATGGTAACTGCACAGCAACACAAGTAGATTGCGCCGCGCTTAACAAAGCCTGCCAGAACGGCGCTTGTGTTTAATTTTTTTCATTATTCTTATTTA
>JACOYC010000025.1 GCA_016182015.1 Nanobdellati archaeon
CGAAGAGTTAAACTGCGAGCTGGTTGAGATGAATGCATCGCAGTTCCGCGACGCAGGTTCGGTCCAGACAATCCTCGGGCCAGCCACCAAACAGGCATCTTTATTTGGCGGCAAGAAAATTATTTTGGTGGATGATGTTGACTCAATGTCTGGCCAGAAAGACAGAGGCGGGCCAGCAGAGATTGCCTAAGTGATTGCGGAAACAAAATTTCCAATAATTTTAACTGCAACGGATCCCTATGATGACAAATTGAAAGCCCTGCGGCAAATTGTAAATTTAATTAAGCTAAAACCAATTGAGCAAAAAGAAATTGAAACAAAATTAAGAGGGATTTGCGCGGTTGAAAACATAAACTGCGATGAAATTGCAATCCGAAAACTCGCCGCATTTGCCGATGGTGATTTAAGGGCGGCTATTAACGACTTACAAATGCTCGCCTCCGGAAAAAGCGAGATCAAAGACGCGGACATCGAATTATTTGGCCGCGAGAAAGAATCAGAGCTGTTTGACGTCCTGAAATTAGTTTTCAACGCGAAAAATACGGGGCAGATATTTGACAAGTTTGATTACTTGGATTTAGAGCTTAAGGATTTCCTTCTGTGGCTGGAGGACGGTGTGACAAAAGAATACTCCTACTTGCAGGAGTTTGCCTACGCCTACGAAAATCTTGCGGACGCGGATATATTTTTACACAGGATTATGCGCAGGCAGCACTGGAGATTTTTTGTTTACGCGAAACTTCTTGCGTTAGCTGGGGTGAACCGCGCCAGAATTTCCGCGAATAAGAAGTTTGTTAATTATGGCGTACGCTCATGGGGCAGCAGTCAACCTAAACCAGATCTTCTACTCAAAATCTGGGACGTGGCAAGGAAGCGAAAGAAGATGCAGTCCATCGCGGAGCAGAGCTCAAACAAAATGCACACTTCAGCAAGACGGATACAACAAGCGTTTTGGAAGTACTACGAATTCATAGCTGAGAAGAATCCGAAGTACGCGGAAGGGATTGCTGAAGGGCTGGGGTTAGAAATATGAGCAACCAAAACCTTTATATATACAACATATACTAATATATACGTGATATATATGGTACAAGCAGTAATAAACATTCCGGAACGGGCGAATCGAGTCTTAAATGTTGTAAAAGCAAAATACGGCCTCAAAGATAAATCTCAGGCCATTGCACTAGTTGTAAATGAGTACGAGGAAGAGTTCTTGGAAGCAGAGCTAAGGCCTGAGTATGTTGAAAAATTAAACAAAATAAGAAAAGAAAAGGGAATTGCTTTTAGAACCATAGACGAACTAAGAAAAATCATAGAGGGCTAGATGTATAATTACGAAATAAAGCCCACGTTACAGCGAATCCTTAATAAACTTTCAAAGAAAGACAGAGTTTCATACGAGCAGGTCATGAACAAGATAAGCGAAATCATAAACTCACCAGATGTTGAGCATTATAAAAATCTGCAGCACGATATGAAAGAAAAGAAGCGTGTGCATATTGGCCCTGCTGTTCTTGTTTTTAGTTTTGATAAAGCCAATAATTTTATATCATTTGATGATTTTGCACATCACGATGATATTTACAAACGCTAGGTGCTAGTATAAAGAGGGGGTTGCTGAAGGGCTGGGGTTGGAAATATAAAAATTAATATTATCTTCGCGACATTCGTTCTATAATATATTTTTCACCTACCATTATGCCACCCACTATGCCACCCACTATTGCCACTAACGGCAGACAGATTGTAAGAAGATTGTTGCCAACATTTTTATTCATAGTTTCACTCACATCTATGGTTGCACCATTTTTCACCTGCGCGTCCGTGAATTGATATGTATACCTGCCTGCAGGCCACCCATTTTCAACACGCACTTCGTAACTTGAGTATGCATCTGTCTGATAGGCTGAATAGCAACATCTAAACCATCCTTTGACCCATAGAATGTTGGACTAGCAATTTGTTCTAGTCCGCCACCAGAAGTGTGGCCAAATATTTGAATGTGGCTCGGATCGATATTTTGAACTATGTGCACTAATCCCGCATGGGCCTGCTCTGCGCCGGCACCCTGCATCAGTGCATTCAGACCGGCAAATGCTAACGGTCCGAAAACCATCGCTGCACGCATAGCCCTTTTCAAATTATGTGCTGTTTTTAGTTTCACGTTTTAACCGTATGGAGATTATTTAAAAGCCTTTGGGTAACACTCGAAACCTTTTAAACCTCTCACAGCTTTTAAGAAATGGGCTAAGTCGGGGCAGCTAGGCCTTGCCTACATCGGAAAATGGTCTTTATGTCCGAGCTGAAGCCCTGTGGGCGGCAGTCCAAAGATTTGCTGTCCTGCTAGTTGGCGTCGAAGCATTGCCTCTTCGGGCGCTACAATTAGGAAACCCCGCCAGGGCCGGAAGGCAGCAACGGTAACTTAGCTGTGGTGTGCTAAAGGGATACAGTGTGGAGCTGGCCTGCAGGGGAACATCAGGTGTTTGGTTCTTACAACCATGGGGCGTGCCCATTATTTTTTAAAGGTTGATTCGCCATACTTAATGAGCCGGGATGGCCCAACCTGGTACAGCAGCCTTTCTTTCTTTGCGGAAAGAAAGGCTCCTGGGCATCCAAAGAAAGACGCGAGGACATCTTCGCGTCCGCTCAGATGTCCCAGTGCTAGCAGGAAACGGCGCAGGTTTGCTAAACCTGTTTCCCGCAAGGGATTTCTGAGTTCAAATCTCAGTCCCGGCGCTCATAATGAAACTCGGAGTAGTTGCCTGCCTGCACGGCAATCTAGGAAATGTAAGGAAGTTTGCAGCCAGATTTAGAAAAGAAAATATTGATGCAGTTGCTCTAGTTGGAGACATCGGCTCGGATGAAAAGCAAAAGCAAAGTTTGGTAAAAATAATAAAGATCTTTTCCAATATAAAAAAGAAAGTTTTGGTGATGCCAGGGAATCATGAGCAACTGCGTGCGTATTATTCGGCGCTAAAGAAATTTAAGAAAAACAAAAACATTGTGGATTGCACCAAAAACCCGAAAATAGACTTCTGCGGGCAAAAATTTGTTTTCCTGCCTGGCTCAAGACTATCTTCAGCAACGGGCGCCGGATTCAGAATTTTAACAAATAGAAAATATTTAAAAAGATTTAAATTATTTGTCAAATCGCACAAAAAGCATTTTAGTGGCAGAGTTAAGCCCACATTCCTGAGCGACTTCACAAAATACTTTAGCGAGCGTGCTGTGCTCATGGCCCATTCTCCAATTAAATTTAATACAAAAAATGCAATTGATGTTGCAGATTACCTAGAAGCCACTAAAAACTTTATTATTCCAAAAAAGTTAAGCAACATTCATGAAAAAGATTTGCACATTGTTTCGAAAGACTCGATATTTTCATACGAAATTTATAAAGATTTACTTAAAGCAAAATTACCAATTAAGAGACAAATAAAAAACGTTGGTGATGACGTACTAAAAAAGCTACTGAAGAAATATAAAATTTCCAAATTCATCTGTGGCGACATCCACGAGGCCGGCGGGCGCGCGAATGATTGGAAAGGCCGACAAGTAAAACAAAATAAATTTAGCAAAGAGCTATTCTTCAACTGCGCGGCTGGCAAGGACGGCAGGGCTGGCATCGTGGAATTTTTAAATGACGAAGCAAGATACAGAATGGTGAGAGTATGAAAATATTCGCTTTGGGATGTACGCATGGCAAGCTGCCAAAGAGTTTTAGTAAAGACGCTAGCAAGGCTGACGTGATAGTATGTACTGGCGATATGGCTGCTGCCGGACCATATATGGCCCCGGGTAAGTACAAAACAGTCAAGAGTCTTTATGAGTGGTGGGACTCATTATCAAAGTCAGAATTAAATAAATTACAAAAAAAAATAGATAGAAGTTATTATGATGTTGTCGAAAAGTTAAGTTCTTCTAAAAAACCACTGGTTGTTATTCGTGGAAACATGTATCGTGCAAAAAGCGGAGATAAATTTACAAGGAAATTGTTTAACAAATACAATGTAAAATATGCGCCTGTTGGCAAAAGGAAGATTTATAGCTATGATTTTATTTCACTAGATTTTCACTATGAGACACATAACGTAAGATCTGAAGGCAAGGCGTCTAAACGTGAAATAAAACGTTTGATAAACTTCTTTAGATTAAAACTGTTTAAGAAAAACTTTCCAAAACTTCTGAAGAAAAGCAAAAATGCAATAATAGTTTCTCACGTCCCGCCTTATCGCTGCCTTGATGCACTTGGTGGCCCGCACATGCCAAAAAAGCTAATAGGTAAGCACGTTGGCTCAAAACTCCTGAGGAACGCAATAGAAAAGTACAAACCAATTTTAGTAATTTGTTCGCACATCCACGAAGCCCGCGGAGTGGCAAGGATTGGCAAAACAACTGTTGTCAATGTTGGTTCATTTGGCCAGTATGCTTTAATAAATGTCGAAGGGGGAACAGTAAGAGTAAACTTGAGATGAAACGCGTTTTAGAGCCAGAGGTAATGGAATCTCGCTTAGAGTCAGAAGCCTTTGATGAGTATCAGAAGAAAACAATGTATTATTGGTGGCCACAAATTAAGAAGTTTCTGCGGATGTTCGAAATTAAGTCCAGCCATAAAATTCTGGATGTTGCTGCGGGGCCAGCTAATTTCGCAATCGAGTTATCTAAACAATATAAAGCAAAAGTCATTGCTACAGATTTGTCTAACGAAATGTTAATACTCGCCAAACAGAATGTTAGGGCTGCTAACGCAAGCAAACTGGTAAAAATTGTTAAAGACGACGCCAAAAATATGCATTTTAAAAGCAATAGTTTTGACTTTGTGTTTTGTCGTTATACTTTACACCAAATACCAAATCCACTTTTAGCTCTCAATGAAATGTGGCGAGTTACGAAACCAAGAGGCAAGATTTTTGTTTATGACTTAGTCAGGCCTAAAAATAATATAGAGCTAAAACAAAGTCTAAGTAATGTGGAAAAACTTTACAAAGAAGAAAAAATTAAACTTTGGCGAGTCATGCTTAATGCGGCTGCAGACTCGTTAAGCGCAGGCCTAGCGGAAAATGAAGTTATGAAACTACTTAAAAAATCTAACATAAGTAATTTCAAAATAACGTTTGAAAATGGTACATTTCGCTCGTACAGACTTATTGCAACAAAAAAATGAAATCCATCCTAACATACGGCATCGGCTACGGAAAGTCACGCGAGATGGCAGAGATTAATGCACAGCTTGACGCCCGCGTAGATAAAATAAAAATTAAAAAATTAAACTATATACGCCAAGTGGCTTGGGCTGAAGAAAATGAATAGCAAGGCCTTACCGAAAGTCTTATAAATAAGATTTATCTTGTTTTCAAGATGGTACACGAAATAGACATCGGAACGGTTAGTGCGCGAGGCCAAGTAGCTATACCTATAGAGATTAGAGATAAAATGGGCTTAAAAGAAGGCGAAAAAGTTTTGTTTGTTCTGGAGGGCGATATGCTGCTAGTCAAAAAAGTAAGCGAATTGCCCTGGAAAGAAGTTACAAAACCTTTGCGCGAAGCCAGGAAAAAAATTACCGAAGATGCAGTAACAGATCTTGTGCACAAAATAAAGCGGTCGTTGAAAAAGCTTTAAAATAACAAATACGACCGCAGTTTATGAAAGTTGTTCTTGATACTAATGTTTTAGTCTCAGCTACTTTTTGGAGTGGCCCGTCCTTTCGAATAATGCAGCTCGTTGATGAAAGCAAGTTGGAATTAATCCTATCTAAAAATATCCTAAAAGAATATGATTTTGTTGTACGCAGTAATGAAATATTAGAAAAAATAACAACAATGCAACAGTTGGCAATTGCCGGCGCAATTCAAAAAATATTGCTAAAAGCAAAAATTATTGAACCAAAAATTAAATTAAATGTTGTTAAAGCAGACCCAGATGACAATATTGTTCTCGAAGCGGCGGTCGAAGGCGGAGCGGATTTTATTGTCAGCCAAGATAAACATTTAACTGATTTAGTCGCATATGGCAATATAAAAATTTTAAAACCTATTGAATTTTTAAAGAGTTTAGAGGGAGAAAAATGAAATCCATCATAACCTGGGGCATCGGTTACGGGAAATCACGCGAGCTGGCCGAGACAAACGCACAGCTCGACGCGCGCGTAGATAAAATAAAAATTAAAAAACTGGATAAGCTAGAAATAGAAAGATGTGACTTAACCGAAAATAAAAAGGAGCTAGCAAAACTAAAAGGCGAGTTCCCGGGAATTATTTTGCAGAACTGCGCGAAGTCGGATGTGATTTCAGTGCTCGCCTTCGGAATTACCGAAGACAAAATCTTCATCGGCAAGGGCAAGGCGGCTGGCAAAAAGGCAGAGGAGCAGGCCACTTATGAAGCCAGAAAAGCCGCGGGAGATAAACTGGAAAGCCTGCAGCAGATTTTAGCAGAAGCACCATACAAGAAAGACCAATATGGCTGTGCAATAGTCGCACTTATTTTGGTAGAAAAGGTTTAATAATTGAATTTTCAGCTTTAGATTGTGGGACGTTAGCTCAGCCACACAATCCCTTTCTTTCCCCCGTGGAAAGAAAGGTCTTGTGGAACCCCAAAGAAAGAGCGATGCGATTTCGCGTTGCTCAATCACATTAAGGTTCCACTGTGGTGAAGTGGGAGAGCACACGGGTGAAGCAGCAGCAGAAATCGTGGGGTCGGGTGTTCAAATCCAAGACCCAAGGGGCTCCGCCCCTTAGTTCTTGGGCACTGCCCAAACCCCGGGTCGCATTGGCTTCGCCAATGCAACTAAGGTTAAGCAGAGCAGAAAATCACCCACGTCCCATTTTAAACAACGTGGACTCGTAAGCTCGTTCGCGAGCCGCAAGCTGAACAAAGTCAGAGCGGAACTCATTCCGCTAGTGTTGCTGCCGCAACATCGGCTGCGCGCAGAAAAACCGTAAAAGTTTTTCTTGCGTTTAATTTGCGTTCAAATTAAAATGGATATAAAAGCTTCAGCAGAAAAAGAGATAAAGCGGATGCAGGAAATTTTTGGCAAAGTAGAAGTAAATAACGCAGATAAATCCAAAGAGTTTTATGATTTTGCCAAAACGTATTTTGAGGATGGAAAATATTTTTTGAAAAAAGAAAAATTTATAGAAGCGTTTGAAGCTGCTGTAATTGCGTGGGCTTATCTTGATGCCGGCTTGAAACTGGGTTTTTTTAGCGTGCCAAAAGACGCGAAAAAGTTTTTTACGTCAGGCGAATGACTTTTATATGCCGGCAAGCTTAGTAATTTATGGTCGCGTATTGGAGCTCAAAGCTTGAAGCACTATTCGGCGAACTTAAATCCGGCACTAATGGCCTTGCGCAAAAAGAGGCAGAAAAACGCCTCGAGCAGTTTGGATTGAATAAAATAGAGCGGAAAAAAAGAACATCGCCAGTAATGATTTTTCTCAGCCAGTTTAAATCAATACTAATAGCCATACTAATATTTGCGACTATTTTATCCGCGTACCTCGGCAATATGCTTGACGCCAGCGTAATACTTTCAATAATAGTTCTTAATGCGATAATTGGCTTTTTTCAGGAATACCGCGCCGAGAAAGCCATAGAAGCGCTGGAAAAGTTTGCTGCTCCAAAGGCGCGCGTTTTAAGGGACGGCAGGATAACAGAAATTTTCGCAGAGTCTGTTGTGCCAGGTGATATTGCGATTCTGGAGACCGGTGACCGCGTGCCAGCCGATGCGCGCCTAATTGAAGCAATGAGCCTGGCAACGGACGAATCGACGCTCACAGGAGAATCAACGCCGGTTGAGAAGTTTGTAGACGAACTCGAAGATAGCACACCATTGGCCGAGAGAAAGAATTTTGTTTTTATGAACTCTGTTGTTATCCGCGGAAAAGCAAAATGCCTTGTTGTCGGCACTGGCAGGCAAACTGAAATTGGCAAGATAGCCGCGGAAATAGAAGATATAAAAAGCGAACAGACGCCACTGCAGAAACGCCTTAACAGTTTATCAAAATCACTTGGCGCAGTAATTATTTTAATAGCGGGTCTTGTGTTTACAATAGAATATTTTCGCGGCCTGAACATTATAGATATGGCCTTGACATCTATATCTCTGGCGGTTGCAGTTGTGCCAGAAGGCTTGCCGGCAGTCATAACAATCGGCCTGGCAATTGGCGTTCAGAGGCTGGCCAGCGCAAAATCAATAATGCGCAAGCTTGCCTCAGCTGAGACGCTTGGAAGTTGTTCTGTTATATGTTCCGACAAAACCGGCACACTGACAAAAAACCAGATGACTGTCAAGGAGATTTTTGCGAGCGGCAGATATTTTTCCGTCGATGGGCAGGGCTACATGCCTGACGGCGAAATTTTATTTGAAAACAAAGAGGTTGACACAAAAAAAGAAGATGAGCTTGCAAAGACACTTTTATGCGGCGTATTGTGCAATAACGCATCGCTTTACAGAGATAAGACCGGCTGGCAAATTTCCGGAGATCCGACAGAAGCCGCGCTGCTAGTTTCTGCCAGAAAGGCCGGCTTTAACGAAAAATTCCTCAAGTCAGAGTATAATCAAATAGCAGAACTTTCTTTTGATGCGAGCAGAAAACGCATGGGTTCGGTTTTCAAATTCAGAAACAAAACAATGGCGTTTGTAAAGGGCGCGCCGGAAAGCGTGTTATCAAAGTGCAAATTTATAATGAAAAATGGGCGGGTGAAGTTTTTAACTTCACATGACAAAGATGAAATTCTTAAGGCTAATTCAGCTATGGCGTCGAAAGCCTTGCGGGTTCTGGCGTTTGCAGAGCGGGAGATGCTGTCGACAGTAAGGAATTATAAAATAGAAAATACAGAGTCGGATCTAGTTTTCCTCGGGCTGCAGGGCATGATAGATCCGCCGCGCCCAGAAGCGAAAAGCGCAATCCGGGCCTGCACAGACGCAGGTATTAAGGTAATAATGGTTACTGGCGACCATGCTCTGACCGCTAAGGCGATAGCGCAGCAGCTTGGCCTGCGGGGCGATGTTATAAATGGAACAGAACTGGAAAAAATGGCCGACAAAACGCTCGCAGAAAAGATAACAGGAGTCAGCGTTTTTGCCCGCGTCACGCCTGAGGATAAGATACGTATCGTGCGCGCACTTCAGAATAAGAACAAGGTTGTTGCTATGACAGGCGACGGCGTTAATGACGCGCCTGCCCTAAAAAAAGCAGATATAGGAATTAGCATGGGGTCAGGAACTGATGTGGCAAAAGAAGCATCAGTCATGATTTTAGAAGATGACAATTTTGCAACGATAGTCAAGGCGATAGAAATTGGCCGCAGCATATATAATAATATTCGAAAGTTTGTACTTTATCTTTTAAGCTCTAATGTTGGCGAGGCTTTTGTCATACTCGGCGCTTCACTTGCAGGCCTCCCGCTCCCCCTCATCGCCGTGCAGATATTATGGATGAACTTACTTACAGATGGCTTGCCAGCGATCTCACTTGCATTCGATCCGGCAGAAAAAGAAGTTATGAAAAAAAAGCCGCGTCAGCCAAGCGATCCAATAGTTAATAATGACATGGTTGGGACGATACTGCTTGTTGGCTTAGTCATGCTTTTTTCTGCGCTCGGTTTGTTTAAGTTTGAACTGCTTAGCGGCGCGAGTCTGGAGTCGGCAAGAACGGTTGCATTTACAACACTTGTTATCATAGAGCTATTTAACGTATTCAATTCCAGATCAGAGACAGAATCCGCATTCCGCGGCGCATTTAGTAATAATTATCTTATTTTAGCAGTTGCGTCTACAGTAATGTTACAACTAGCGGTTGTTTACGTGCCGCAGCTGCAGGCGGCATTTGGCACCACGGCGCTCAGCCTAGGCCAGTGGGCGCTCATAGCATCTGCAGGTTTTGTAACAGTAATTGCTGTCGAAATTAAAAAATTTCTAAAAAGGCAAAACCCGACAGCATCGGCAACCTTTTAAGACTTTTGTTTTACAATTTTTTAATGATTCGAAAAATTGCCTTTGCTGTTTTGATGGTGGCGTCTGTGTTATTAGGACTGCCGGTTAACATTGCTTCGCACGAAGCTGGCCATTACGCTGTGGCAAGCTACTACGATGCCAATCCCGAGATAGTGTTTAATATAACAGAATCCGGCTTTGGCTTTTATTTAGACAAACCAGTGGCAGAAACTATTTATTCGGCCAAAACAACACAGATTCAGGACTTTTGGATAGCGCTTGCAGGCCCGGCCGTCAATTTAATTATATTTTTTGCCTTGTTTGTAATGTTGTTTACTGCTAAAATAAAAAATATTTTTGTAAAACTTTTTTTGCAGTATTTTGCGGCGATTTCTGCAATGGCATTTTTCATGAATATTTTTCCGGCCGGCGGAACAGACGGAGCAGCAATTCTAAGCCTGCTTAAATAGCCTTGAAATTCCAGCAAAAAACTCTTTTATTAGCTCAACAATTGTTTTTTTAGAAGCGAGTACAACAATTTTGCGCTCAGCAGAATAGTTGTCTGATTTTATATTAATGCTGTTGTAATTATCTCCAAGGACAGCAGTATTTGTGAAATTAAAATTAATTTCTTCATTTATTCCAACATATTTTGTATCGCATATGCTGTTAGCACATACCTCCACGCGTTCAGCAGGCGCGTCACCGGAATTTTTAACTAATACACTCATAACGTATTTTTCAGCTGCATATATTTTTTCGGGTGTTTGCACATCGAAGGACAGAACAGGCCTGCCGTTCTTTTCTCTTGCAGCTGCAGATGATTCCAGCAGAGATTTTGCCTCTGCGAATGAAAGTAAGTTACCATCTTTCGATACTTTTAGATTTGCGTTCGAGGTCGCGCCAAATATTGTTTCAGCTTCAAATCCGTAGGAATAAATGTAATCAATATCAATGTCGCTCGGCACTTTAAATAACCAGCCAATTGTTTCAGAGCCGTGCGGTCCGAGAAGCGCATCTCTTTGGTTTTTGTTGCTCTCTATAGGAAGGCCGCGGCTCAGCGAAGAAGACGTATGAATATAAAAATCCGCATTATTTTGCAGCTTAGTCCATATTATATTATAACTGCCGGGTGCAGAATGTTTTTCCTGCAGCCATGCTTCAGTTTTTATCAATTCTGGCAGGCCCTCTTTTTTTTCGAGCACTTTTATATCTGATTTTATTTCTGCTGCATTTACATTGCCGGATTTCCACTGATAGCTAAGCGATGGCGGTTCAACATCCTGCGATTGCATAACTTCTATGTGCGTAGGATCAAGCCAGCCATATTCTGCAAAAGTCGGGTCGAATGGCACCCAGCCGGCATCTGGCAGCCATACTTCTGCCCATGCGTGGTACTGGAAGTTATTTACTGTTGGGATATTTGTGTAAACAGATCCGACTTTATATCTGACAGGAAAACCGAGCGAACGCATAAGCGCCATGTAGATATTTGTGTATTCATCGCACACGCCGCGCTTTGTCCTTAGAACATCTTTTGCTGACGCCACGCCTTGCCAGGCAGATTCATCATAATCGATATTCTCATGCACCCAGTTTGCAATTTTAAATGAAATAATATATGCATCATCTTCGCCCGAAGCCAGCTCGTTGGCCAGCTTTTTTATTTCCGGATTATCTGACTCTGTTTTTTCAGTCGCAACAGTGTATTTTTTCAGATCTGCAGGAACATAGAACGGGAATTTTATTTTTCCGTAAACCTTTGGAAAGTAATTGGAATTTTTTACGCGGGCTGAGACTTTGTAGTCATAGTTGCCAGCCGTTACATCGTCCCACTCAAATTTGTAGGCTGGCGCGTCGCCGCTGATTAGGCTGGCCTGCGGCGATGTTTCAAAGTTTGTAACGCTTATTGTTTCTGTTTGCTTTGGATATGCATAGAGCTGCGCGGAGATGTAAGGCATCGTGCTGCCGTCCGGAATAGCGGTTATTGTGCCGCCGGCAGAATAATCAACTTCGATATAAGATGTGGTGCGCGGGTCAAAGGTTTCGGCGGCCGCAGCTATTGGTATGAGAAGCAAAAATAACAATACAATTAATTTTTTCATATTATATTATGTCCGCATACATTTAAAAACCATGTGTTTTGCTGTTTGGTATGGCAGATATAATGCGGCAAGGCGATATGCTGGAATTTGACTTCGTCGGCAGAATAAAAACCAGCGGCCAAATTTTTGATTTGTCTTCGGAGGAGGCTGCAAAAAAAGAGGGCATTTACCAGCAGGGCCAGAAGTACGGGCCAGCTGTTGCAGTTATTGGCAAGGGCATGCTTATCAAAGGCCTGGAAAAAAATCTCGAAGGTAAGGAAATTGGCAAAGAGTATGATTTTGAAGTGTCAGCAGAGGAAGCATTTGGCCAGAGAAATCCACAGCTTGTTCAGTTAACTAATTTAAGCAAATTCAAGGAGTTTAGGCCGGTGCCAGGTATGCAAGTAAACGTTGATGGGATTATTGCTACGGTGCGCTCCGTCTCCGGCGGGCGCGTTACGCTGGATTTTAATCACCCGCTGGCCGGTAAAGCATTAGTCTATCATGTTAAAATTCTGCGAAAGATTTCCGATTTGTCCGGAAAAATAAAAATAATCTGCGAAAAATTTTTAGGACTAAAAGCGGAAGTCAAGGCAGTCGGAAAAAAAGTTACCGTGAAAGCAAAAACTGCAGACGGCAAAGAGCTTGAAAAAGGAGCGGAGGCAAGGCTGGCCGGTGAAATTAAGAAACTTTTAGAGCTCAAAGATACGGAAGTTGTGTTTGAAAAAATTCAGGCATAAACAGAAATTGCCAGCGTGGCCGCGCGTTCTTCCGCGGCGTCAGAGTAGAATGTTTCTATAACTGCGATTGACAGCTTGCCGACTTTCACCGGATTTTTGCCGCGGACTATAGCTCTTTTTCTGTCAACATCCAACACAACAGCGCCGTCTTTGTTTAAATTCACGAGCTTTACTGTGTGCTGGCCTGCAGCGTATGTGCTGCCATAGCTCATCATTTGCTCTGATGCCGATAACAGTTTTGGCGCGGTTTTTGCGACAACTTCGCCATTTGCACTAATAGAATTTAAATATAAATATAGCACTAGTATTGCTAAGACTGCAATCATAAAATTTTTGACTTCGCGCGCCATATATATTTAGTAAGATACAAAAATTTAAATAGATGTCTTAATCCGAGAGTAAAAACTTAGGTGGGTAATGGCATATATTCCTGCAAATGCAAAAAGACCTGATTCAACATCGCCCATGGACGCGGAGCTCGAGCGCCTGCTGGCCGGCAAGAGACCGAAAATCCGTGTCGTTGGAGTTGGCGGGGCCGGCAATAATACCATCGCGAGAATGATTGAGATTGGGATTACGGGTGGCGAGCTTATAGCAATAAATACAGATGCGCAGGATTTGATTTCTACTGTTGCGGACAAAAAAATTTTAATTGGAAAGGAACTGACAGGCGGATTAGGGGCTGGCGCTGACCCGAAGGTTGGAGAGGATGCTGCAAAAGAGACTGAAAATGAGGTTAAGGAAGCATTAAGGGACAGCCACATGGTTTTTATTACATGTGGCCTTGGAGGCGGCACAGGAACTGGCGCTGCTCCGGTGATTGCAGAGACTGCGAAGAAGCTTGGCAGCTTGACTGTGGCGGTTGTTACGCTGCCGTTCACGATGGAGGGTCACAAGAGATTTGAAAACGCGATGCGCGGCTTAGAGAAACTCGAAGGCACTGTTGATACATTAATTGTTATTCCGAACGACAAGCTTGTTGAGCTTGCCCCCGACCTGCCGCTACACACAGCGTTTAAAGTTGCTGATGAGATTTTAACAAACGCAGTTAAGGGCATAACAGAATTAATCACAAAGCCAGGCTTGATTAACTTAGATTTTGCAGATATTAGAACGGTGATGACCGGCTCCGGCGTTGCAATGATTGGCGTTGGCGAGTCTGATACCGAGAACAGGGCGGTGGAAGCTGTTGAAAAGGCGGTCACAAATCCGCTGCTGGATGTTGACATTGCCGGCGCGACCGGCGCGTTGATTAATGTTTCCGGCGGGCCAGACATGACGCTGGACGAGGCAAAGAAGGTTGTTGAAGCAGTTAGTTCTAAATTAGATGACAAGGCAAATATCATTTGGGGCGCACAGCTCTCCCCGGACTTGCAGAACACGATTCGGGCAATGCTTGTAGTAACAGGCGTAAAGAGCCCGCAGATATTCGGGCCAAAGAGGACTTATTCTGACAAAAGAAAACAGGAGCTCAGCAAGGACTTGGGGATTGAGTTTTTGAACTAAAAGCTTTTATCGCGAACAAGTTCGCGAGCCGCAAGCCGAACAAAGTTAAAGCGGAACTCATTCCGCTAGTGTTGCTGCCGCAACATCGGCTGCGCGCAGCGAAGCGTTGCTCCGCTCACGAATCGTTTCGCGTACTGCGAAACGCTTTTAAACCTTTATTTTTGTATATTTGTGTTTTCAAATGGATGATTTACAAAATAAAGAAGGCGTAGAACGGGAACCAAAGGCCAGCCCGCAGGCTCCTAAGCTGGAGATGCCGAAAATCAACATGCCGAAGATTCAGATAGAAGGCCTGCCAACTGGCAAGATAACTAATAAACTAAAGGAGTACAGGCGCGTACTGCAAATCACGAAAAAGCCCGACATGGAAGAGTTCAAGACAATCGTCAAGGCATCAGCCATCGGCGTTGCAATCCTCGGTGCCATGGGCTTTGTGGTAGCAATTATTGCGCAGTTAATAACAACATAATGGGGCTTTATGTAATACGAACGGCAATTGGAAGGGAATCACAGGTAATCGATTTTATTGCCTCCAACGCGAAAAAAATCAAAGGCATACGCAGCGTTTTATTTCCGCATGGCATGACTGGCTATATAATAATTGAAGCCGATGCAGTGGATTACATAAAACAAGTTGCGGCAGGCATTCCATACGTCCGCGGGATACTGAGGACGCCAACAAGTTATGATAAAATTGAGCATTTGATTGAATTCAAGCCGGAGACTATCGATATTCACAAGGGCGACGTTGTGACAATTATCAGCGGGCCATTCCGCGGTGAGAAGGCAAAGGTAACGCGAGTTGATTTGCAGAAGCAGCAGGTCGTTCTGGAATTGCTGCAGGCCGCGGTTCCTATTCCGATTACGCTTGGCCTTGATTCAGTAAAACTGGCAGAGCGCGGGGCAGAGGCAGCGGAAGAGAAGAAAGAAGAGAGCGAATGATTTAAAAATCGAACTTAAGAGGCCTTTTCATGGGAAAAATCGAAACCTTCAGTTTTATGGTGCAGGGCGGCTCAGCTACAGCAGGCCCGCCAATCGGCCCAACACTTTCTGGCAAGGGCCTGAACTTGGGGCAGGTTGTCAAGGACATTAACGAGAAAACAGCTGGCCTGAAGGGAATGGATGTTCCGGTCAAAGTAAAGGTTGATGCCGCGGCCAAGAAATATGAGATTGAAGTCGGGCTTCCGCCTGCAGCCGCACTCTTAAAGAAGGAGGCCGGCGTCGAAAAGGGCTCGGGCGCCGCCGGGACAAAGCCAGCCGGCGCTTTGAGGATTGAACACATAATCAGAGTCGCAAAAACGAAGGGCGATGGCATGCTCAGCATTGATTTGAAAAAACAGGTTAAGGAATTAGTTGGAACCTGTATTTCATTAGGCATGAAAATTGAAGGCAAGAGCGCAAAAGATGTTTTGAAAGAAATAAACAAGGGAGTTTATGATTCTAAAATAAAGGCTGAAAAAGCCGAGCTGTCAGCGGAGGAAATGAAGCAGTGGGAATCGGAAAAACAGGGAGTAAAACTAGAAATTGAACGAATAGAACGGGCTGCTGCACAAGCCGCGGCGGCTGCACAAGCTGCTGCGCCATCCGAAACCGCGCCTGCTGCTGAGGGTGCAAAGGCTGAGGAGAAAAAGCCAGCAGCTGAAAAGAAATAATTATTTAAGCAGTAAACGAGGATAGTTAATACTATTTATTCCTTCTAGGTTTTTGCTGTTGTTTCTGTTCTTCTTGCTTCTGTTGCTGTGGCCTGCCAGCCGATTTTAATCGCTCTATCTCTTTCCTCTGCTCCTTCCACTCCTTGAAGAAGCGCTCGCAGGTCTTGGGCAGCTGGTCTGCAGGCACCGAGAAAATCTGTGATGCGTCGTGCAGCAGGCCATCTGTTTTTTGCACCTCTGAAACTGCAGGCTTGCCGGCTACAAATTCCAGCCTGACAATGCCGTCCTGTATTTTTTTCGAGCCCAGAAGTTTAACGAAGCCGACCGATGATGTGTTTTTGCTGTGCGTCCCGCCGCAGGCTTCGACATCAACACCGCTGATTTCTACGACGCGGATTGCCGCACCGGGCGCGACACCGCCCTGATATAATTTGAAACCGTGCTCCTGTTCTGCCTGTGCTTTTGGCACGACTGTTTTTTTGATTGGTGTTCCTGACAGCACAACTTCATTGTGTGTGCAACTCCGTTTATTATGTGGGCTGCGTCATGGTGCGCCATAAGTGCAAGCCTTCTGTCAGAGTCTATTTTTCCGACTACTGTCTGGCCCTCGCGCAGATTTGCCTCAGGTACTTCGTGAAGTATGATGCGGCCGTATTTTTCTACACTGACTACCGGCTTGCCATTTATTGTTCCAGCATCACAGGCCTGCCCGCCACCTGTCGGGTAGAATGCTGTTTTGTCTAGCGCGATATAATTATTATTTATTACCTTTAGCACGCGCGCTTCAAACTCGCGCATGTATTCATCTCCGTAATAGAGTGCCTGAGTCGGCGCAAGGCCGGCCAGCTCGGAAACAAACTGCACTTTTGCCTGTGCTTTTTTTGGCGCTACATGCAGCGAGGCAACCTTCGAGTAAAAGTCCTGCGGTATTTTTATTATCACGCCGGCTTTTTCCGCAGTTGCCTGCACATCTTCGGGCAGTATGCCCTGCGTGTCGTAAAGCTGTACAAGCTCATCATTAGAGATGGATTTTTTTTTCTTAAACAATACATCTAAAACCTGCGAAATCTTTTGCTTTGTTTCTTTGTATTTTTGTATTTCTATGTTAAGTATTTTTTCCACATCCGGCAGGAAATCCATGAGTTCAGGGAACATTGGTTTCAGCCCGACTTCTGCAAGTTCCTCGCCCTTTACAGATTTTACCTGTCTTGGCTTTGCCCCTGTCAGCGCACGTGCGTGGTCGCGGACAAGCTCCATTAAATCAATTTGCCAGCCGAACTTTTCTGCTAACCTCAGGGCGCGCCGCAGTATAAATCTTAGATTGTATCCGCCGCCCGTATTTGATGGTAATGCGCCGTCGGCCAGCGCGAACAAAAGTGTTTTTGAGTGGTCTAAAATAGAATAGAATGCGCGCATCTTTTCTATTTCTGTTCTTAGCTTATCAGGTTTTATTTTCAGCTGCCGCGATATTTTCTTAAATTCTTCTTCTATGTCTTTTACATCTTCTATGTTAAGCGCGCCTACGACTGACGTCAGTTTTTTCTGTATTTTTTCGTCGAACTTTATTTTCAGCTGCTTCATCCATTTTTTGTCGACCGGATCAAATGTAATTTCGTATGAATTAATTGTTCCGTTCAGCAGCCAGGCCAGCCTTTCTAATCCCCAGCCAAAGTCCACAACCTTCAGAGGCAGCTCTTTTAGGCCAGATGGAGTTACTGCAAATTCCATGAAAACTGTTGTTAGTATCTCGAGGCCGCGGCAGTAAACTTCGAAGCACGGGCCGGCGTTACCGCCGCCCATCCAGACTGCTTCCGTAAATGTAAGTTCCTTTGGTTTTATTCCCAGGAATTCCAGAACGCCAATTGCGTTTCCGATATCCTCATCCTTCCAGTGTGTTAGATGCGCAGCTTTTGCAGGGATAAACCTATGCTGGCCAATCATCACAAATCCGCTGTAGTGCCTTGATGTAACTCCGATATTTTCTATGTCATTGAATCTGAAGCATGGCTGCGGAACAACAAGCGGGTTGGCCGGCGGGCGCACCTCGCCAGAAACCACGAACGGCTGGAAATTATAGATCGAGGCCTGCACGAACCAGGTGTCATCCCTCCATCTTGCCAGTGTTGGATATCTTGGCAGGATTGTGTATTTTTTGTTCGCGAAATATCTAGAGAATTCACGCCACGTGTCAACATAATCGAGCTTGTTGTAAAGCTTTTTTCCGATGAAAGAGTAAGGCTCGCAGGCCGAGTCGCCGCAGAGTTTTCGCTTTGTGTCAGGGCTCCAAAAAAACTTTTTGCACTTCCGGCACTGCCTCCGCGCAAACCCTTTTTCTTTAAAAATCTCAAGGGCATAGTGATTTTTCCAGTCGCGCTGGAATTCCCTGCCGAGCTGCTTCTTGTCTAACATGCCTGCACTTAGAAATGGAAAAGTATTTATTATTATGTGATTTCTGGGGAGAGGTTTATATTATTGCGTTATGGCTTAATTTATTTACTATATCATCCAGCGAATAATAGCGCCATTTATGTGACTTATAGAAAACTATTTCCGCCGCATTGCCTGCCTTTGCATCTCAAGCAAGTCTTCCTTTGTGATTTTCTTTTTCTCTTTTATTTTTTCTATTGTCAGGCCTTCGGGTATCTCCACGCCAAGCTCTGCAATCGGTTTTGGCGAGAGGGCAGACCACTGCTCAAGCAGGCCAGCCAGCTCAGTGTTAACAGACTCTATCTGCGGTTTGAAAGCAAATATTTCTTCCTTAATTTTTTCTTTATGATTTTTTATTTTTGCGATTTGCTCTGACTTCTCTGTTAGCTGCCTGAAGATTTCAGAGTCTTGTTTTGCAGTTGCCTGCACTTCCCCATGGACAGCATCTGCTTCTGATTTTTTGATGCGCACTTCGTCGCGGAATTTTTTGTAGTCCGTGTATTTTTTTTCATCTGCGTTTAATTCTGCGAGCTGCGCTTTCAGCTCTTTGAGCTGCGTCATGTATTTTTTTTCACGCTCAAAGCTCAGCGCCTCTGTTTCTATTGAGAACTGAATGGATGATATCTGTTTTTGCAGCAGTTGCGGAGATTTTTTCGGTTTGTTGTCCGCTTTTGGCAGGCCATCGCGCATGCCGCCCAGCTTTTTGAACAGCTCAGAAATCTCCTTGTTCAGAATTTGTCTTTTCCCTTTCAGAATTTTAATTTTTTCGTCAATCTCTTTCTTCTGGTCGCGCAGCGCCTTTGCGTCCCGTATAAGTATGTTCAGGTTTTTGTCAAGGTCGTCCCGCTCTTTATACTTTGCGTCCTTTTGCGCGCCAATTTGTTTTAATTGGGTCGTAAGTCTGGCTATGTCAGCCCTTAATTGTTCTAACTTTTGCTGTTCTCCTGCTTGCTCGTCCATAGGTGAGTGGAGTTCATACTGATGTGCTGCATGCTATTGGCGTTTAACCGAACAATGCACCAAGGCCTGCAGCCGCGTCTTCAGCTGATACTTTCTTCTCTTCTTCCTTTTCTTCTTTCTTTTCAGCTTGTGCCATTGTCGCTCCAGCAGCAGGCGCTGCAGTAACAAGTGATGCCTCTTTTATTACTTTATCTATGTCAACGCCGGACAGCGCAGCTACAGTGGCTTTTATTTTTATTTCCTCTGTTTGTGCGCCGGCCGCAGACATGACTTTTTTTAAGGCATCTTCTGTTATTGCATGTCCCGCCCTATGCAGCAACATTGCGGCATATATTTGTTCCATTTTATTTATCCCCCGGCTTGCGCCGGCTGAGCATTAACTAATTTTTCAACTGCTTTTGCTTCCCGTTCCGCTTTTCCAAGCAAATACTCGGCAACTTCCTTTGTCATTATTTCGCGCCCGATACCGAGTTTGAGAGCATCTACGTATGCCTGTTTGATTTGTTCTATGAATTTTTCTGCGTCTATATCCAGAACGTCTGCCGGGTACAAGTCCTGGCCTTCCAGAGCAGCTATAAGATTTACGCCAATTTCCATCGGTGTGACGCCGAGCTTTGCCAGCATGCTCGCTGCTTGCTGCGTTATAGCATCGCTTTTTTTCACCAATAGTGCGCGCTGCTGAATCTCAATTTTTCCGCCAACAACTTTTGCTTTTATCTTGAGCTGAGCAAGTTCTGTAAGCACCGGGCCTGGCGTGAAAGGCGTTGGCCCTGCTTCTACATAAATATCGCTCGGTGAAGTCTGGCCAGGCTTTGCCAGCGCGGCCTGTCTATTTTCTTTCAGGGATCTGAAAAGCTCAAAAGCGCCCTTATTAGTAAACATAAGCGCCGGCTCCTTCCCGATGTGCATGGCCAGCTCTTTTATTTTGGCGTTTTTTGATTGTTCTATCGCCTTAAGTATCAGGATTTTTTTGGCAAAAACAAAATCTACCGCGCCGCGCAGTTTCTTCCGTACTTTCTGCAGCTCCCTTGCCGGCAGGTTTGAAACATCAATTATTGCGGAAGTTTTGTAGGCATCGAATGCTTTTTTGATTTGTTCTACCTTTGATGCCTTCCACTCCGCGACTTTTGGTTCTTTACGCATTTTCTACTTTTACTGAAGCCCCCATTGTTGTTTTTATGAATGTGTTGGAAATGTTATGCTGCTGTCTTGGCAGTTTTGATTTTAGCCTTTCAAAAACTGCCAGCAGATTTTCTGCCAGCTGTTCATCGGTGAATTTTTCAGAACCGATTGCGCAGTGTATGACCGGGGCTTTTTTGATTGCAACTTTTATTGTATTCCTGAGATTTTTCACGACCGGTTCAATATTTCCTTTTGGAGGAACTATCTGGCCTGCCTTCGGGTTTGGCATCTTGCCGACAGGCCCGAAGTAACGGCCAAAGGTTTTTGCGATTAATGGCATCATGTTCGCCTGGCCGAGAAAGTAGTCATACTCCCTTGCCAGCTTTTTTATTTTTCTCTTGTCTTCCCACTTTGGAAAATCATCTGAAATAATCGCTAAGTCACAGAACTTCCTGGCCTGCTCGATTAATTCCGCGCCGACGATTGCGCAGATTTTAGCTGGCTTCGCGCGGCCGTGGGGCAGCTGGATGAACTCTTCAAGCTTGCCCTCTTCCTTGTTTAAGTCCAGCTCCTTGAGATTGAAAGCTACATCTATCGTTTGCGTGAACTTCCTCTTTTCCTGAGCCCGAATCTGCTTAAGGGCTTCCAATACTTTATCTTTGTCCATAATTCAACATGTTGCAGAGCAACTCCTGCCGAAGCAGTAGTTTTGGCTGTTAGAACGCCTTTTTAAAGATTTCTGTATGTTTTAGAAAGAGATATAAACCTCTGTGTTTTATCAATATTATGGCCATCGACCTAGAGCAATACCTGAAGCCGACTAAGAAGGGTGGCGGGCTTGTTGACAAACCGGAAAAATTACAGCAGGCCATGCGGATTTCACCCCACGTGCAGTTCATAGGCGTGCATAATCTAAAGCCGTTTCAGGAGGATTTTTTTAAGTCGAAGATAAACAGCTTCTACAGCAAAATCCTGAAAAATTATTTTAACAACGTCCGGTACTTTGCCGCTGAGGTCAAGCTGCACGAAAAAAAGGATGCTGGCCGGCAGAAACATTCTATTCACTTGAGGCTTGCCCTGCCGTCAAAAACTTTCAGCGCAGAGTACGCAGGCTTTGACCTGGACACGCCGCTCTCCCGCGCGATTAAAGCGCTGGAAACAGAGCTTGTGCGGCACAGGGAAAAAACCCGCGAGCGCCGCGAAGACTTTAACATGGGCAGGAAGCAGGCCATGCGCAGGGAATTTTCCGAAAAAGCGCGCGAAGAAAAATTCGAAGGCATAAAAGAACGAGGAGCAAAAGTCAGATTAAGTGAAAAGAGAAAGTAAGATGTCAAAGATTCTTTTAATAATAATTTTGAGTTTAATAATAATTGGACTGTGGTTCTTCCCCGCGCTGACAAAGGTTACGCTCTTGGGTGCGGCGAGTTATGTGAAAAGCTTAGCAGCACAAGTTGGAGTTCTCCACTAACCGCCTGCGCTTTTATATTGTTTTATGCCAAGGTTCCATAGGCCTGCCGAGAACGCGAAAAACGCAAGGCCTGCCAGGGCGATCTTAGCTGCGCCGGCAAGAGAGAGTATTCCAAACAGCGCCTGCGTCGGGTAGAACGCTGCTAGGCCGACCGGGAACACGAACGTGAATACAAAAGTGCCAAGCCCGCCGTAAATGCTTATTGGATAATCGCCAACGCCCAGGAGTGCGTAAAACAGCTCCATGAGTACATAGGATTTTATTACTAAAAATGCGAGCGCCGCAACCAGAATTTCAAGGGAAAAAAGGAAAAGAACTGCCATAAAAATAGTTATTGCAGCGGCCATACCATTCCCAGCAGTCAGCGCAAGCCCTAACTTACTGAACGCGTAAGCTGTGATTGCTATGCCAGCCATAACTGAGCCAAATGCATCTGGCCGGGCTGATGTTGCCAGTTGATAAAGCAGCGGCTTAGCAGGCCGCATTAGTTTTACATCGAACTTACCCCACCGTATGTCGTCTATTGTATGTTCAGCAAACCTGCCAAAAATAGTGTTTGATATTCCAAATGTAATTAGTGCTATTCCCTGAAACAGAAGAAGCTGTTCAAAACTCCAGCCCGGCAGGCCATTGGAATTCGAATATATTAAATATGCAATAACTGGCCCAAACAATCCGAACAGCGTGTCAGAAAATAATTTTATCATGAAATTCCAGCGGTACGCCATCTCGCGCTGCAGGTCTATTGAAGTGAATTTCAGCCAGAGTTTTGCAGTCTTCATGTGCCCACCGCCTCAAAGCGCTTCCGTGCGCGCCGCCAGGCAATTGCAGCTAAAGAATAAATTATAATTGCCCAGATTAATTGTAAAGTTATTTTTTCCAAGCTTTCTGCGAGAGTAAATTTTTGCAGAAATATTTGTGCAGGCACAAACATCATATACTGAAACGGCAGGAACGCGAATATTGACTGCAGGCCTGCGGGAAACAGCGAAAGCGGGACAAGCTGTCCTTCGAGCAAGCCCTGTACGCCCCGCCGTATTCTGAACAAGCCGCCGGTTTTTGTCAGCCAAAAAGCGCTCAGGCCGAACAAATATGAAAAAGAGAATGCAATGAACATCGCTATAAGAATCGAGATTACAAAGAGGAAAAAATAAATCGGAGATGTGCTTAACTTGAAGAGCAGCACAGCAACCAGTGCCATCGGTATTGCCTGCACGAATATGCGCATGATTTTGTGCCCGGCAATTATAGACAAGTAAAGAAAGAAAAATTTTACTGGCCGGAGAACATCAATTATCAAAGAGCCGTTGCGCACGCCCTCAGTTATGTCTGAGTCTATGTACGACCAAGTAAACCAAGATATTATAGCTGCAAGGACGTAGTAATTTATCATGCCGGATAGCGTAAATCCGCGGATAGTTTCGGCACCCATCGCCGCAAAAACGGCGCCCCAAATAACATACCATATGCCGATGCGTATAAATGCTACTACACCGTAAATTGCGGTTTCAAATCTATAAGATATTGCCTCCTTAAGTCCAAGCCGTACGGCACCAAGGTATTTCATTTTTTGTAAATGTATGTTATTATTTCCTCAATCGGCGGGTTAGTTACTGTTATGTCAGCAACCTTGAAATTTTTCAGCACCCATGATATCATCTTATTAACATATTTGGCGCGGACTTCTATTTTTATATCTAGTTTTGTTTTGCTCATTATTCTGCCATGATATGCAAGCCCGAATTCCTGCGGCTCTGAAAATTTCGCATCTATAACTTTTGTTTTAACGTATTTTTGTTTCAAATTTGCGAGCAGGCCATCATAAACAATTTCTCCGTGATTGATGATAACAACGCGCCGGCATATTTTTTCTATGTCGCCCATGTCATGTGTTGTAACTATAAATGTTGTTTTATTTTCTTTATTTATGTTTGAAATAAACTCGCGTATTGCTTCCTTTGCAATTATATCTACGCCGACAGTCGGCTCGTCGAGAAAAACAATTTCCGGGCCGTGCAGCAAAGCAGCAACAAGCTCGCAGCGCATCCTTTCGCCGAGCGACAGGTTTCTTGTCGGTGTTCTTATTATTTCTTTTAAGCCGAGGAGTTTTATCATTCTGCTAAGCCTTTTATTGAAATACGCTTCTGGTATTTGGTAAATCTCTTTCAGAAAATAATACGTATCGATCGGCGGGAGATCCCAGTTGAGCTGTGTTTTTTGCCCGAAGACCACTCCGATGTGCTTGACATATTTTTCCCTATCTTCCCACGGATTATATTTCAGGCAGCTGACATCCCCTGAATCTGGAAATAAAACGCCGCACATTATTTTTATCGCAGTTGACTTGCCAGCCCCGTTTGGGCCGATGAAACCGACGATTTCGCCTTTTTGAATTTCGAAATCTATTCCTTTTAATGCCCTGACTTCCTTGAAGTTTCTTGCAAAAAGCGATTTTATTGATTCCAGCAGGCCAGCCTCCCGCCGATAAGTCCGAAAGGCCTTCTTTAGATTTTTGACGGTAATTATTGCCTCCCCCATACAAATCAATATTCGAGTTGGTTTTAAAGAATTGTGGTTAGATTGGGATTTCCAGCACGTATTTTGCCGGCCCGGCTGGCTTGTAGGTGCGCCAAGTCTTTATGTCAAAGCCAAATGGTTTTGCGTTAAACTCATTAATAATATTTTTATTTTTATCCATAAAAATTATTTTTATCGGGAAAAACATGCCAAACATCCCGAATGGCCAGTGATCCTCACGCGGCATTTCGAAAAACATATTTCTTTTTCTAAAACTAAAACTCAAGCCCTTTGATATTTTCCACCAATTATCTGCAAGTTCTGCCTCGATAGTTTTATTTTTGTATTTCACCGCTATCATTTTACCCACACCGCGTTCACTTGGTCAGTTCGCCAATTTTGTACAATTGCACTGTCTTTTGTTTGTACTTTTGCTTGGTGTGCTAAAATTCCGGCGCAGGCAATCATTGCGCCGTTATCGCCGGCCAGCTCGCGGGGCACAACTTTGAATTTCACACCGCGGTCTTTCGCCATACTTGCCAGCATCACCTGCAATCTTGTGTTGGCGGCCACGCCGCCAGTTAGTAAAATTTCGCGTTTGTTAATGTGCGCGATCGCCCGCTCCGTCGCTTCTGTGAGAATTGCAAACACTGTTTCCTGCACAGAGTAACAGATGTCGTGCAAAAACGCATCAGAAATTTTCCAGTTATTTTTTTCTCGCTCATCCCTTATTTTTTTCTCCGCGTTTGTCAAAATTCCAGAAAATGAAAAGTCCATTCCCTTGATTGTATAATTCAGCGGAATGTAATTTTTCCCGAGCTTAGCCAGCTCGTCAATCTTCGGGCCGGCCGGGAATCCAAGGCCAAGCAGCCTGCCAAAATTATCCAAAAAGTTTCCAACCCCAGTATCCAGCGTCTCGCCAAACACGCGGTATCTGCCGGCGGCGAACGCAAGTATTTGTGTATTTGCGCCGGAAACATAAAGCGTGATCGGATCTTTGAAGCCGGAGGTTTGTTTTCCGATTTCAACATGTGCGATGCAGTGATTTACGCCAATTAGCGGCTTTTTCAAAAGCTTGGAGAGCGTGCGGGCCATCACCGCGCCCGAGCGGAGTGTTAAGCCAAGGCCAGGCCCCTGCGCAAATGCAATCAAATCAATATCATTTAATTTTACTCCAGAATTTTGCAGCGCACTCTTCAAAACAAACTCAGCCAGCAAGACATGGTGTTCAAACGCCTTATAAGGCCGAATGCCGCCGCTCTCTGTCGTGAATATAGCCTTCTCGTTCGCTAAAACTTTTCCACTGCCATCAACAATCCCAACACCAAACGTATGCGCGGTTGATTCGATTCCGAGGCAAATCATATTGTGCTAAACCGAAAGATATATATATGCTTTTCTAGAAATATACATGCCATTAAATATATATAAAGTTTTACATTTCTTGAATATTCTGCGGTTAGAGTTAAGTCGTCTTCAAAAATTTGCAGATTTAGCAAGAGAACAGAAGCTGCCAGTGCAGTATGACAAATTTGCCATAATAATAGAATCTGGGATAACTAGCATTGAAAGGCGAATTAAAATTTTTGAAAGGCAAATACAAACAGAAAAGTAAATTACTGCTTCTTAAACTCAGCATACCCGCATTTTCCGCAGTGTGACCTGTCTTTATGCTCCGCCATAAATATGGCTGGCCCGCACTTCGGGCATGTCTTACCCGCGCGCGTTAGAGTCTCGCCGCTGACCGCGTACTTCTTGTACTTCAGGACTGACTTTCCTTTCTTGACTGGTTTCTTTGCGTCAGCCACAGCCGTAACCCAGCTGGCGTGTTAGTCGTGTTTGGCTCTGCCAAACACAACAGCCGCTGTTCCCCCAATTTCTTTTTTCTGTTATTTTCTTTCGCTCAGCCATTTTACTTCTTCGCCTTGCCTACTGGCTTTTTCTTCTGGCCAGTCTCTCTGCCGACAATATATTTCGGCTCGCGCTTCTGCATTTCTTCCTTTGATTTGTAAAGGTTTGCAAAAAGCTTTGCATTTGTGCCGAGCGCTGCCGAAAACTCCCTGATTATAAGCAGCGACTCATCTGCCCCAAGCTGCGCGGCCAACAATTTTTTCATATCCTTGCGTTTCGGCGTAACTTCCTTCGCGAAAGAAACAGATGCCTTTACCTCAATTCTATTCAGGAGCTTGTTTTCATGTTTGCCAGAAATTTTAAGTTCCATTTTAAAATTATAGTCTTATTGCGTACTCCCCTTTGTCAGTTATTTTCATCTTCTTTGCCAGCTCGGATTTTTCAGGGTCCAGCACGATGATGCGCCCTTTCCAGCTTTCCGAGAGCTTTGCATCTGGGTGCAGCGGGCATTTATCTCCCGAAACTAATTTCTTGCAGATTTTACACGCTAGCTTGGCCATTTTGACTCCTAGAAAAATATCTGTCGCGTACAGCTTCTGCAGCAAGTGATGCGCCCTGTCCAACTGCAATAGGCAAAACGTAAAGTGGGTTAAGGCTCATAAAAGCGCTTCCTACCAAAACAAATGCAGGCGCGAAGCCAAAAAGGCCGCCAACAAAACCAGCCAGCTCGTGTCTAGCTACCACTACGTCTATATTTAGTGTGGCGTATTGTTCTACTGCTTTTAGCGTAGTTGGTGCAGCAAAACTCATTCCCAACATAAATCCAGCATTAACTACAAAACTTCCTAATGATTCTTTTGCTGCTTGAAGTCTGTTTGTCATTTTATTTCTTCTCCTTTTTCTCTTTTGGCTTTGCTGATTCTTTTGCTTTTTCCTCTTTCTCCGCCTTCTTCGCAGCCTTCTGTTCCCCTTTTACTAACTCGTCAATCCATTCCTGCTTGCCAAGGTATGGCTGTCTCATCGTGAGGCCGATTTTTGGGCCTTTTGGGTCGCGGAATGAAACTGCAATTACCCTTGCGCGGACTTTGTCGCCGACTTTCAGCGTTTTGCTGGACTGCTTGCCCTGCAAAGCGCCGCTCTTGCTGAACGAGACGAAGTCGTCCATCGCCTGCGAGACGTGGACCATTCCCTCGAACGGGCCAAAGTCAACGAACGCGCCGAATTTTGCGATGTCCTTGATCTCGCCTTCCACCAGTTCGTTAATTTCTGGCAGGAAGTGCAGCACCGAGAAAGTTGACTTGTAGTATGCTGCGCCATCGCCAGGAATTATCACGCCTTCGCCTATTTCATCCACAGATATTATTGCTATGACCATGCCGAGTTCCGGGTTTGGCTTGCCTTCATAGTCAGCCTTTAGCTGGAGCGATATGGCTTGCTTGAGCTCCTCACCGAACAGCTTTGGCTCGATTCTGGCAACGCCGTCTATCTGAGAACGGTAATACATATTGATAAGGGGGGCGCATGATGATTTAAAAACCTTATGTTTATGAAAAAATCTATGTCTTTGCCTGCCTGAACTTCAGGCTGGCCAGCTTGACTGCACGCTCGGCCTTTTTCACGTCAGAAAAGCCCATTACTAATGTGTGTGATATTTTGTAGTGCTCGAAAAAGTATTTTATTTTCGCGAGTTCTTTTTCTTTCAAATCGGACACGTCTTTGAGTTTGGAACCGCGCGGGACGCAGATTGCCTTGTAGTCCTCTTTCGCCTCGTCAAGCATGCGCATCAGCCCAATCAATTTTACTTTGTATTTCTGGCCGGCTCTGACAGCAGGCCCGAGCAGAATGACATCATAAGCATCTCCATCCCCGGAAATTGTGTTACGGATAAAGCCATAGTTTACAGGAAATTTGTAGCCCGACGGAAGCTTTTTGTCAAGCACAAGCTGGCCATCGCGTATCTCATGTTTTTCAGCAGCCCCCTTTTTTGTTTCTATGTAAACCTCTGTTATCATGGGATAATAAGGTTGTTTTTAATTAAAAACCTGTGTTTATACGCAGCAGTAGATTACTTTTTAAGGTTTACCATTCCTCAATTAGCTTTCCCTGCCTTAAGTAATAAACAGACACACCTTTTTCCCGCAGTGAAAATTTCAGTTCGACATCGTTTGTAAGGACTGCCACATTGTTCTTCTGCGCCCAGTCCGCGATCGCCTCATCAGTCGGGCCGGCCAGCATTATCGGAGAAAACTTCTTGTTGCGCAGAATATCCAAGGCAAGGTCGGCAATTTCGCGGTCTTTCTTTTTCAGGGAATTCGCTTTTAATTTCTTAAGCTCCTCCGAAACCAAATTTGGGACAAAGATTTTTATCGAGCCAAATTTTTCTTTTATAGCTTCAACTATGTCGACCTTGTTCTTCGCGCCGTAGATTAAAATGTTAGTATCTAT